>NZ_JABSST010000029.1 GCF_013213975.1 Winogradskyella sp. | reverse complement strand
TTTTTCCCAAATGCATTTAAGGTCTTCTGGTGCACTATATTCACTTATGAAAACTTGGTGACCTGCTTGGCTTTGTTTACGGCACCATTCCCAAAATTGCTCATGGTCAAAACCGTCTCTGTATTTCGTGGTGAACGCATAAGGTGGATGACAATAAATAACATTATTTTCAGGTATTTCTAAATCTAAATACGATTTACAAGATAATTGTACTCCTGTTAAGCTAGGCACTTGTTTAGTAATGTTTCTACAATGCTCAGACCAATAATCACGCTTGCCTTGTTTATCACGTCGGTAGCCGGCAAACCATTAACCACCAAACGAGTTATAACCCACATAAGCCACTAAATGTTTTGGATATTATTCTTGGTTGTTTTTATTGTATCGGTATTCCTCCTCACTGATCGATTGTGGCGGATCCCAACCGTCATAAATTAAGGCTTGCCACATCGCCATGAGCTCCTATGCTGGTCATTGGCTATTCGCATACCATCAACCTTATCTGTCATATTCATACCACCTGCAAAGGGCTCTAAATAGACTTGGTTAGGCTTCCTATCCTTTAATATAATGGGTAATAAATCTTTGGCAAACCGTGCCTTACTGCCCATATATTTCATGCGTTGGTTTTGATTGTTTTAATAAAATCGCGGAATATCTAATTGGTATTCTGTCAATAAATTCAACTTTAAAAATAGACGTTTCATCTTATACCTCTTTATTTTTAGGTTGAACTAAAGTTGTAATCGTAAAGGCTAAAAGCGCTGGTAAAACCCAACCTAAACTATGCTTTGCGAGAGGAATGTACGCTGTGATACTTTGCAATTGTTCGGATGGACGCACAAAGCCAATTACGTCTGGTAAGCTAAATACAAAGGTTACCAAAACCACAACTCTAAACACCAATGGTGTGGCCACTTTATCTGATAGTACATTCAATAAAATCAACACTATGGTAATTGGATATATAAATAGGAGTATAGGATAGGCTATAATAATAATAGAATGGAAATCTAATTGTCCAACTCCGACTCCTGCTAAACAGGCTATAACCGCTGTAGCCACATATGCCGTTTGGGATTTATGAAACAAACCTCTAAAGTAATCTGCAGTACCTGCTACAACACCAACAGCTGTCGTAAAACAGGCCAATGAAATTAGAATACTCAACACTGTATTTCCAAAATTACCTAATGCAGCAATACTAATACCACGTAATAAATTAGCACGCTGCATGTCTGTACTTAACGCTGCATCAATATTTATTTGCGAGCCATAATAGGCCCCAACGGCAATAAGACCTGCATAAATAAGAAACAATCCAGATCCTGCTATAAAACCAGATTGACGTATCAGTTTTCGTTTAGATTCAAACTGACTCACCTTCATATTTTTAAATTTCAGCGACACGATGATCACAGCACCAACCACAACAGCTCCAATAGCATCAAAGGTCTGATAGCCTTCCAAAATACCTGAAACAATTGGTGTCTCAAAAGATGATGCTCCAGTAGCTAAGGAAGAAGAAAACAAACCAATACATATCACCACTAATAACATGATGACGATAAACGGTGTTAAAAATTTACCGATCAGATTCAGGATTTTTGAACGATTTAGCACAAACACTAAAACCAAAGCAAAGTAAATACTACTGGTTAACAATGGGCTTGTTCCAAAGACAGGATGTATGGCAATTTCGTGCGTAGCAGAAGCTGTTCTTGGGGATGGAATGGCCACTGAAATTAGATATACAATGACGCAATACACTGAGCTAAACCAAGGAGCAACCTTCTTCCCAAAATCGTACATGGTCCCTTGCAATTTAGCATGGGCTAAAATGCCAATAATAGGAATAACTACTGCCGTAATCATAAAACCCACAGCAACCCAAAGCCAACTATCACCAGAATTGTAGCCCAATAATGGAGGTAACAACAAATTTCCAGCTCCAAAAAACAGCGAGAAAAGTGCAAAACTTGTAACTAAAAGTTCTTTACGTTGAATATTCACCTAGTTGGTCTTAACGAGTTCTAAATCGTGAAAGTCGAAACTAAAATCG
This sequence comes from Winogradskyella sp., assembly GCF_013213975.1. GTDB lineage: Bacteria > Bacteroidota > Bacteroidia > Flavobacteriales > Flavobacteriaceae > Winogradskyella. Next base: position 35,042 of record NZ_JABSST010000029.1, on the reverse strand, counting down.
GTAATCGGCGCTATGTATTTCATACTCGCGGAAACCGCTTCGCCTTTTTCATTAAAGGTAAATTGCACAAAGACATCGGCATCATAACTTCTATTGTTCCACTTCGCCACGTAGGTGGTCGTATTATATGGTAATAATTCGCCAAATAAAACTGGAGAGCGTTTACTCTTGATATTGTAATTATTGCCATCATAAGAAATCATAATATCACCAAACCAATCATCCGTGTATGTACCAACAATGTTTTCTGATTTAGGAAGCGTAGTATTGCCTTTCATTTTCTCAGTCTTGCTATAAACCGCTGCTTTAATACTGTCGTTATACTTAAGGTAATCTGCATTACGCTCACCAAGCATTTTTAACCAACCTCTATCTTCGTAACCCAAGTAAGTATCTTTAATCGTATTGGTTATGGTATTAAAAGCCGAACCATTCATTTGATTGGTTAACACCACAATGGCCAAATCTAAATCTGGAATCATAGTGAACTGAGTTACCGTTCCTAATAAGCCACCTGTATGGTATACTTGCTTATGTCCGCCTTTAACATCTGTTACAAACCAACCTAAACCGTAGCCTCTAAAATTTGAATTATACCAATCGCCAGATCTAACTGTTAATGGAGTTTGCAATTGCCATAACTCATGAAATAATTGAGCATCTAATAAGCGTTCCCCATTTTCCGTAACCGCATCGTTCATTAAGAATTTGGCCCATGTCATCATATCATGAACATTACTTACGATGCCTCCTGCTGCATTAGCAGTCTCACTCCAATCGTGTGGAATCTGAATCACCTTTCCTTCAGCTCTGGTATGTGCATCAATAATATTAGACTTATCAGTAACTCTATTGTAAGATGCTTTTGAGTTAAGCATCCCAACGGGCTTCATGATTTTAGTTTCAATAAAGTCTTCCCATGATAACCCACTCACACGTTTTAAAACTTCACCAGCAATAATGAACATGTTGTTATTGTATGCAAATTTGCTTCTGAAAGAGGTTTCTGGCTCTAAGTATTTTACATTATTAATGACATCTTTAACCGTGAAATCATTCCCTTCAGGAAAGAACATAAGATCTCCGGCTCCAAGTCCCATACCACTGCGATGTGTTACTAAATCTCTAACCGTAAAGTGCTCAGTGACCCATGGATCATGCAATTGAAATTCTGGAATATATTTACGAACAGGATCATCCCAATTGAGCTTACCAGCATCTACCATCATTGCCAAAGCAAAACAGGTAAACCCTTTACTATTGGACGCCACACCAACTAAGGTTTCAGAATTCATGTCTTTGCCTGTTGTTAAAGACCGTACTCCATAACCTTTAGCATATACTTCTTTGCCATCTTTATAAATACCTACTGAAATTCCAGGTACCTCATAAGTGGATAAGGTTTCTTGAATGAGTTTATCTAACTTGGATTCTTCAATTTGTGCAGTAAGAGAAATACTGTTTAAAACTAAAACCGAGACTAATAATCGCTTTAAAATCATTTGATTTTTGATTTGTTGTGAATAGCATCAAATATAATAAAATGTTACTCAGAAAAGCAGGTCAATACTACAATCAAAACATATCTTTGCATCTATGATTGTAGCATATAAAAACAGTACGATTTATTATACGGATAATGGTGAAGGACCAGCCGTTGTGCTCTTGCATGGCTTTTTAGAAACAAGCGCTATGTGGGTGGATTTTATTCCAGAATTATCTAAGAATAATCGTGTAATCTGTATTGATTTATTAGGTCATGGCCAGACCGATTGTATTGGTTATGTTCACACTATGGAAGCTATGGCAGATGCTTTGCGTGCTGTTTTGTATGAACTAAATATTGTTAAGGCGAAAATCATAGGGCATTCCATGGGTGGTTATGTTGCACTAGCCCTGGCAGAACAAGAACCAGCATTAGTAGAGAGTTTATGCCTCATGAATTCTACATTTGAAGCAGATGATGATGATAGAAAAGCATTACGAGCAAGAGCTAATGAGATGGTAAAATCGAATTTTGAAAACATGGTACGTATGTCTTTTGCTAATCTATTTGCGGCAGAAAGCAAGATGAAGTTTAAGAGCGCCTATGAATCAGCACTTGAAATTGCCTTAGAAACTCCTGTACAAGGTTACATTGCTGCCAATGAAGGAATGCGATTACGACCAAATCGTTTGGAAGTCTTTAAAAAAGTTAAAGGAAAACAACTTCTTATTTTAGGACAAAAAGATATTTTGATTAGTGTGAAAAACCTCAAATCTCAGACCAAGGATACCAAGATTATACTTGAAGAATTATCAGAAGGCCACATGAGTCATATTGAAAATAAATCAGATTTATCTTACTTATTATTACGTTTCATCGAAAAATGAAACCTTTTAGCGTTTTGATATTATTTATTTTTCTAAGTTTAAAGGACAAAAACTCAAAAAAACTAATACAACCTGCTTATGCCTGCAAAATTATACTGCGATTTTTTTGGTCATGATTACAAAATGACAAAGAAAGTAACCAATCATGTTAAAGAATACACTTGTACACGTTGTAACAAACAATTAACTACCAACAGCAACGGCAAACTTATAGAATTAACCCCAAAATACCGAGAGATAAATACCACTCTAGAACGTATCTACAACAACAGACTAATGCGTTCAAAGCGAAAAACAATCAGTTCATCGATTTGTTGATTGTTAATAACTTGTGAACAACTTGTTTTATTATATTTAAGTTCCTAATAATAACTTTAATTCCTATAAGACAAATTAATAATGAAAAATGTTATTTGTTCACTAATTGGGCACGACTATAAAATCTCAAAAGTTGTGACATACCATGTTAAAGAATACAAATGTACGCGTTGCAACTCTGAAATGACCATCGATGCAAATGGTAAATTCATTCCCCTAACGCCAAAACACAAAGAAATCAACTCTGTTTTAAATCGTGTTCATATGAAGCGATTAGAAAGAAGTCAGAAGCTTCTTATGATTGATTATTAAGCGCGTTCCATCCCTTAGCAATTATAGCGATTTTTTCATCTGCTCTGGTGACCAAGTGCATACCTTTGTCTTTTTCCGTCATGTAACCAATTACGGTTAAATTTGGATTCCCTTTAATTTTTGGATAATCCTCTTGAGAAACCGTCATTAGCAACTCGTAGTCTTCACCACCGTTTAATGCAATAGTTGTGCTATCAATATTAAATTCTTCACATGTAGAAATCACTTGTGGATCTAATGGAATTTTAGTTTCATAAAGATCAACTCCGACATTACTTTGCTTACAAAGGTGTATGATCTCAGATGATAAACCATCACTAATATCTATCATACTTGTTGGCCTCACCTCTAGCTGTGTTAAAAGTGTAATAATGTCTTTTCTAGCTTCAGGTTTTAATTGGCGCTCTACAATATATGTGTACATCGATAAATCTGGCTGTGAGTTAGGATTAACCTTAAATACCTCCTTCTCCCGCTCTAAAACTTGTAATCCCATATATGCTCCACCAATATCACAAGAAACCACTAACAAGTCATTTGGTTTTGCTCCTGATCTTAAAACAGCATTATCTTTTTCAACTTCTCCTAAAGCAGTAACTGAGATTATTAATCCAGACGTAGAAGACGTTGTGTCACCTCCAACTACATCAACATTATATAGTTTAGCCGCAGTTGTAATTCCGGCATATAATTCCTCTAAAGCCTCGAGTGGAAATCTATTGGACACAGCGATAGAGACTGTAATCTGAGTTGGCATAGCATTCATGGCGCAAATATCAGATAGATTTACCATAACCGCCTTATAGCCTAAATGTTTTAACGGCACATAACTCAAATCAAAATGTACTCCTTCTACCAACAAGTCGGTAGAAATCACTGTTTCTTTATCGCCAAAAGACAATATTGCAGCATCATCACCAATACTTTTAACTGTGGATTTTTGATTTATTTCAAAATGTTTGGTTAGGTGCTCTATGAGTTTAAATTCACCCAACTCGCTCAAAGGCGTACGTTTTGGATTCTTATCTTCTATCATACTGCAAAAATATTATGCTTTTTTAAATAATAGTGGCTTTATGAGCGTTTATTACATACCATTTTCATCGATATGTAAAATTTACTGTAAATTGCTAAAAAAAAAAATTATGAAATTTACTGCCCTATGTAAATCTTTATGCTTAACTATTTTCCTTAGTTTCTTTATTCACGGGTGTTCTAATGAAGATTATGGTGGTAACGCCAATAATGACATTGATAATGATTCCATTGTTAACACATTAGATAATTGTATGTCAGTAGCTAATACTGATCAATTAGATACAGATATCGATGGTATTGGTGATGCTTGTGATGACGACGATGATGATGACGGTATCTTAGATGACGATGATAACTGTCCATTAACTGCCAATCCTAATCAAGAAGATTCTGATAATGATGGCATTGGTGATGCTTGTGACGACAACACTATAGTACCTCAATTTCCATGTATAAACGGTATGGCTAATGGCCATCCTTGTAATGGATTTGACTTAATGAGTCACATTCCAATAGATGTTTTAGGTGGTGCAGGAGCAGAAGGCAATGATTCTTGGGGCTGGACGGACCCAACTACTGGAAAAGAATATGCTTTAGTATGTACAACGAGTGGTTCCGCATTTGTTGACATATCAGATCCTTCTGAACCTATACTATTAGGTACTTTACCAACTGCAACGTCAAATAGTCCGTGGAGAGATATTAAAACTTATAACGATCATGCCTTTATTGTAAGTGAAGCTAGTGGACACGGTATGCAAGTTTTTGATCTTACACGCTTAAGAGATGTTGCTAATCCGCCCGTTACGTTTTCAGCAGATGCTAATTATAATGGTTTTGGAAGTGCTCATAATATAGTTATCAATGAAGATAGTGGATTTGCTTATGCTGTTGGTTCCAACACGTTTAATGGTGGCCCTCATTTTATAAATATTCAAAATCCGACGTCACCAACAGCTGCAGGTGGTTATGCTGATGACGCATACTCTCATGATGCCCAAGTTGTAACCTATAATGGACCAGATACAGATCACGTTGGTAAAGAAATTTTAATTGGTAGTAACGAAAATGAAGTCGTTATTGTAGATGTTACAGACAAAGCTAATCCTGTTCAAATTTCAACTATCGGTTACGATAATATTGGCTACACTCATCAAGGCTGGTTTACTGAAAATATGGAATACTTTCTACTAGGTGATGAAATAGATGAAATTAATTTTGGCATCAACTCAAGAACTGTAGTTTTTGATTTCTCAGATTTAGATGCACCAATGTTTCATATGGATTATTTTGGTCCGACTTCTGCTATAGATCATAATGGTTATGTTGTTGGTAATATTTTTTATGTGGCCAATTATACTGCAGGTCTAAGAGCAGTCGATATTTCAAATCTTGACTCTGGAGTTATGACAGAAATCGGATTCCTAGACACCTTTGTACCGAATGATAATACGGCTTTTAATGGAGCTTGGAATATTTATCCCTTCTTTGAAAGTAGGAATATTATTGTTAGTGATATTGAAGGAGGACTGTACATTGTTAGACCAACAAATTAATATGTATGTCACTAAAAAGGACCTCATACATATGTGGCTTTTTCTCATTGCTTTTATGCTTTAATTGCAGTTCCGACGATTCTTCATCAAGTTCTCCAACTGCTGAGATTTCTTTTGTTAAAACATTAGGAGGTGCAAACAACGATAGTGCACAATCAATTATTGCAACAACCGATGGCGGCTATGCTATATTAGGATATACGCAAAGCAACGATGGAGCTATAACCGATAAACAAGACCAAAGTTTTGACTATTGGGTACTAAAGTTTGACGCACAGGATAATTTACAATGGCAAAAAACTTATGGCGGTTCTAATGATGACAGAGGCAACGCTATTATACAAACATTAGATGGAGGTTTTGCGATTTTAGGCTATAGTTTTAGTAGTGATAGTGATGTTTCAACAAATGCTGGTCTGCAAGATTATTGGTTGGTTAAACTTGATTCAAATGGCAATATCAGCTGGGAGAAATCATTTGGATATCAAGGAGCCGATTCTGGAATATCGCTAATTCAAACCAATGATCAAGGCTATTTAGTCACTGGAATATTAGACATCACCGCTTCTGGAGGACAAGGTAATACCTCAAGAAATTTAGGTAGACATGCAGGAGGTGACTATTGGGCTTTAAAGCTCAGCATTAATGGAGATATTGAATGGAGTCGTTATTTCGGTGGTAACTTCACAGATACTCCCCAAGGCATAGCTCAGACAAATAATGGTGATTTTATTATTGCTGGAAGTTCGGATAGTAACGATACAGACATTTCTTCAAATATCGGTGCTTATGACTTTTGGGTTATCAGAATTGGATCAACCGGAGATTTAATTTGGGAAAAATCATTTGGTGGTGATCAGATTGATGAAGCGCGTGCTATAGTAGCTGCTGATGACGGAAATTTCATTATTACTGGTGATACACGAAGCAGTTCTAATGATGTCACGAAAAATAATGGTGGTGCAGATCTATGGCTTATTAAAATTTCTCCTGATGGTGCCTTGATTTGGGAACGAAATGTCGGAGGAAGTAGTTTTGATGTCGCAAGAGCCATGGTAAAATCTCAGAATAATGATTTAATTCTTTCAGGGAGCTCTCGAAGCAGTGACTTTGATGTTTCAGAAAACAAAGGTCAAAATGACGCATGGATTGTGAAGACAGACACAAATGGAATTTTAGAATGGCAAATAACCGTTGGAGGATCTAATATTGACTTTTCCTACGGCGTGGCCGAATTAAACGATGGTTCTATAATTGCTGTTGGAAATACTACAAGTAGTGATGGTGATATCTTGGATAACAAAGGATTTTCGGACTTATTAATTATTAAGATCAATTAAATGAAAAGGTTATTTATTTATACTATGTTGAGTATTTTTTTCTGGTCATGCAACAGTGATGATCCAAGTGAAGCGCCAAAAGTGTCAACAACTTTTAAATTCATCCATGATTGGGATGGAGCGCTCATTAGAGATTATAATTTTGGTCCTATCCAATACACCACAGCTAATGGAGACCTGATTAGTTTTGAACGCTTTCGCTATGTGATTTCAGATATTACCTTTACAAAAGCTAATGGTGAACAAATAGAATTAGATGTATACAATTTGGTAGATCTCACCACAGAAACCAATATGGAATACACACCAGAAACACGGATAACACCTGGAGACTATAGTAGTGTGTCTTTTACTTTTGGTTTAGACAATGAAGATAATGCTGAGAATTATTTAGACTTAAACTCCGCTAATTTTAACGTACCTGACATGCTAGGGGGAGGTTATCATTACATGCAATTTGACGGGAAATTTATCAACTCTAATATGATGGAACAAGGATTTAATTACCATGCTATAAGAGCGGTCGATAATTCTGGTGCGAATCCAAGCTTTCCTCAAGATACTTTTTTTACAATCGATCTCGGTGCTATTACAATTACCAATGACGTAGAATTTGAGGTAAATGTAAATATTGCAGAATGGTTTAAAACCCCAAACCTATGGGATTTAAATGTCTACAATCAGATGCTAATGCCCAATTCAACAGCGCAAATATTAATGTACGAAAACGGACAAGATGCCTTTAGTTTAGGTAATGTTCTTCAGTAAATTGGGCTCATGACATTAAGGTTGTTCTTCATAATTGGATTGGGTTTTTTCTTAGGTTGTTCTAATGACGATGCGGTTTCCAATTACCAACCCACACCTCAACCACTAGAGATTCCTCAAATTTTTTCAGAGAATATAATTGGCCCTGTTATTCCTTCAGATAACCCTCAAACTGTTGAAGGAGTCGCATTAGGAAAACGCTTATTCTTTGATAGAATTTTATCATCCAACAATACACAATCTTGCGCATCCTGCCATGCACCACAAAATTCATTTACAGATAATACTCCAACGAGTGTTGGAGTTGATGGTGTCTTTGGAACACGTAATTCCATGCCTTTGTTCAATCTGGCTTGGAATTATGAAGAACGATTTGCTTGGGATGGCAAAGAACTTAGCCTAGAACGTCAAGCAGAAGAACCTGTTCAAAATCCAATTGAATTGCACAATAATTGGGAGGATGTGATTGAAAGATTGCAAAATCACCCTGAATATCCAGAATTATTCAGATTGGCATTTAATACCACAACCATAACTAAAACGCTAACAACTAAAGCCATTGCACAATTTGAACGCACCTTAATCTCAGCGAATTCAAAATTCGACAGATACTCGCTAGGCCAAACTAACTTAACAGCTCAAGAGTTAAACGGATTAGACATATTTCTTAGAGAAGACAAAGGAGATTGCTTTCACTGTCATGGTAATCCTAATAATCCGCTTTGGACAGATAACGATTTTCATAATAATGGACTCGATGCCACGTTTTCAGATTTCGGATTAGGTGCTGTAACAGGTGACCCAAATGATAACGGTAAGTTTCGTTCTCCTTCACTTCGTAATCTAGCATTTACAGCTCCATACATGCATGATGGAAGATTTGCGACATTAGATGAGGTCATAAATTTTTATAGTGAAGGGCTACAAGATTCCCCAACTATTGATCCTTTAATGAAACAAATAGAACAAGGTGGCGTACAATTAAGTGCCCAAGAAAAAGCAGATTTAAAAGCATTTTTATTAAGTCTTTCAGACCCATCCTTTGTAAATAATTCTGACTTTCAAAATTAATTTTGTAAGAATATTATATGCAAATTATGTATTTCAACGAATAATTATGATTTTTTGACGTACTTAAGCAACAAATTCACTAAATTTTTAATCCCAATCTATTATTATGAAACCTACTTCGAACAAAGCATTATCATGTGCTGTGCTCGGTCATAATTATGTGAAAGTAAAAGCTAATCTTGACCGAACTACAGAACTCAGATGTCGACATTGTGATATAAAAGTGACCACAGATGTTTCTGGAAACTTTGATCATGGCAATCTATCTAACAAGAATATTCAGTCAACCTTACGACGTTTATTCCATTTAAGCGTCCAACAATCCAAGCCAAACTTTTCTTAACTTCTGTTCGCTTAAACACCTTAGCCTTGAGTCTCATTTTGTTTAAAATCTACAAGTTGTTAATACTCCTTCAAAATCATTAGGCATATCCAGAAATTTTGGGAAGACACCCCTATTTTGTCTTTCTAAAATGTTAACATGTTGTCAAATTAAATCGGTACAGGTGTCTATTTGATCGGAAATTGACCTATGATAAGTAATGTGCGATTTTCTTTACGTAAATTACGTTAAGCCTTAATACTGAAGTAATGAGAAAGTTAAATGAAGTATTACCATGCGCTGTATTTGGACATAACTACATAAAAACAAAAACCTTCATAGACCATACTTCTAGATTGAGTTGCCAAAATTGCGGAACGGTAATTAAAACAGACGCCAAAGGGAATTTTAAAGAAACGGTTTTACCAAGCAAGGATTTGCAACGCATTCTCTACAAATTATATAGCGTTAAGCAAAGATTTTATAGGCCAAAGGTTAGCTAATTTCAAATAAGTATTTCCTATTAAATTATATGCTAATATAATGCTAGTAAATATGGTTTAACCTCAGTTATATCGTATATTTGCATTCAATTTAGAATTAATCTACTTTGACATTATGATTAAAGTTTCTGAACAAGCAAAGAAAAAAGTCGTTGAATTGATGGGCGATGACGGCTATAACCCTGATACAGACTATATTAGAGTTGGTGTAAAAAGTGGTGGGTGTTCTGGTTTGTCGTATGATCTAAAATTTGATAAGGAACAAATCGAAGGCGATAAAGTTTTTGAAGATAATGGTGTAAAAATCATTGTAGACAAAAAGAGCTTTTTATATCTTATTGGAACCACTTTAGAATATTCAGGTGGACTTAATGGTACCGGGTTTGTTTTCAATAATCCCAATGCCAACCGAACCTGTGGTTGTGGAGAATCATTTTCACTTTAAAAATTAGCGATGAGCAAGTATACTGAAGACGATTTAAGAGAAGAATTAAAGACCAAAGAATACGAATACGGGTTTTACACAGATATTGAATCTGAAACATTTCCTAATGGCCTTAACGAAGATATTGTAAGAGCCATATCAAAGAAAAAAGAGGAGCCCGAATGGATGACCGAATGGAGATTAGAGGCTTTTAGAATTTGGCAAGACATGACTGAGCCGGATTGGCCTAATGTTAATTATGAAAAGCCAGACTTTCAAGCCATATCTTATTATTCTGCACCTAATAGCAAACCTAAATACGACAGTTTGGATGAGGTAGATCCTGAATTACTGGCTACTTTCGAAAAACTAGGTATTTCTCTAGATGAGCAAAAAAAATTAGCTGGTGTAGCCATGGATGTGGTGGTTGATTCGGTTTCTGTAGCGACAACATTCAAAAAGACCTTAGCCGAAAAAGGCATCATATTTATGAGTATTTCAGAGGCTATCCAAGAACATCCGGAACTGGTAAAAAAATATCTTGGCACAGTTGTACCTCAAAAAGATAATTTCTATGCAGCTTTAAACTCAGCTGTATTTAGTGATGGTTCCTTTTGTTATATCCCAAAAGGTGTAAAATGTCCAATGGAATTATCCACCTATTTTAGAATTAACCAAGCAGGAACGGGTCAATTTGAAAGAACTTTAGTAGTGGCTGATGAAGGTAGCTATGTCAGTTACCTAGAAGGTTGTACAGCACCAAGTAGAGATGAGAATCAATTACATGCTGCAGTTGTAGAACTTATTGCTTTGGAAGATGCAGAAATCAAATATTCTACAGTACAAAACTGGTATCCAGGTAACTCCGAAGGTAAAGGCGGTGTTTACAATTTTGTAACCAAAAGAGGTTTATGTGAAACCAACGCCAAAATTTCATGGACACAGGTTGAAACAGGATCTGCTGTGACATGGAAATATCCGAGTTGTGTACTAAAAGGTGATAACGCTGTAGGTGAATTTTACTCAATTGCAGTTACTAATAATTTCCAGCAAGCCGATACTGGTACAAAAATGATTCACTTAGGTAAAAACACGAAGTCAACCATTATTTCTAAAGGCATCTCAGCTGGAAAATCTCAAAACTCTTATCGTGGTTTAGTGCAAATTAGCCCAAGGGCAGAAAATGCGCGTAACTTTTCGCAGTGCGATAGTTTGTTAATGGGAAATGAATGTGGCGCACATACATTCCCTTACATAGAAGCCAAAAATAAGTCCGCACAGATAGAACATGAAGCTACAACAAGTAAAATTGGTGAAGATCAAATTTTCTATTGCAATCAACGTGGTATCGATACAGAAAAAGCCATTGCTCTTATTGTTAACGGTTTTAGCAAAGAAGTATTAAACAAATTGCCAATGGAATTTGCAGTTGAAGCTCAAAAGCTTTTAGAAATAAGTTTAGAAGGCTCTGTAGGATAAACCCAATAATAATGAAAAGAATCACATTTTTTTTACTGATATTAGTTAGTATAATAAGCTGCAAAAACGAAACAAAGACAGAGATTAATCTAGAAGAAAACCGTGCAAAATCTTACGATCAAAACGACGGACTAATCACTATGAGAGGTAAGTATGTGTATTTTGATAATGCAGCAGTTTTTCAAACCAATTCCGAAATTTATGGTGTTGTTGTCGACGACAATATGCATCAGTTGGAAGCTCAGGTAAAACCTTTTAAAAATGAAGCCACTGATATGGTTCCTGTAACAGTTCGTGTTAGGAAATTCGAAAAACCAGAAGGAGAAGACGGTTGGCAGTATAGAGTTGAGATTAAAGAAATTTTAATGGTGGAGGCACCGAAAGAAAATAAAGACGACGTTATAAAATTATCAAACGAATAAGATGTTAAAGATAAACAACTTACACGCTAGTGTAGAAGATAAGGCAATATTACGAGGAATAAATCTTGATATAAAACCAGGTGAAGTTCATGCAATTATGGGACCTAACGGTTCTGGAAAAAGTACCTTGGCTTCGGTTGTTGCTGGGAAAGAGGATTATGAAGTTAACGAAGGAGAAATTTTGTTAGACGGTGAAAATATTGACGAATTGGGTGCAGAAGAGCGCGCTCACAAAGGTGTCTTCTTATCATTTCAGTATCCTGTTGAAATTCCTGGAGTAAGTGTTACTAACTTCATTAAGACAGCAATAAACGAAACACGCAAAGCAAAAGGCCTAGAGGATATGCCTGCTAACGAGATGTTAAAGTTAATTCGTGAGAAGTCGCAAATGTTGGAAATTGATCGTAAATTCTTATCACGATCATTAAATGAAGGGTTTTCTGGAGGTGAGAAAAAACGAAACGAAATTTTTCAAATGGCAATGTTAGAGCCAAAACTAGCAATCCTTGACGAAACAGATTCTGGACTGGATATTGATGCTCTAAGAATCGTTGCTAATGGTGTGAATAAGCTAAAATCTAAAGATAATGCGGTAGTTGTAATTACACACTATCAGCGTTTATTGGACTACATCGTTCCAGATCATGTACATGTATTAATGAATGGTAAGATTGTTAAGTCTGGTGGAGCAGAATTAGCACATGAATTAGAGGCTAAGGGATACGATTGGATAAAAGAAGAAGTAAACGCTTAACATCATAAAGCAGATGGAATTAAAAGAAAAGTTAATGTCTTCATTTATGGCGTTTGAGAATACAGTAGACATTGATTCTCCTGTTCATGATATAAGAACTGAAGCCATAAAGCACTTTGAAAATGAAGGATTTCCAACGAAACGTCAAGAAGCTTGGAAGTATACCTCACTAAATGCTGTCTTAAAGCATAATTATAGCGTGTTTCCAAAGCACGAAGATGCTTTAGAATTTAAAGATGTTAAGAAGTACTTTATCCACGATATTGATTCTTATAAAATCATCTTTATCGATGGAAAATATTCATCACATCTTTCTCAAACAACGCATGACGCCATTGATGTATGCTTAATGTCTTCGGCATTAACTAAGCCAAAGTACAGGCTTATCATTGAAAATTATTTCAATAAAATTGCAACAACAGATGGCTTATCATCATTAAATACTGCTTTCTCTGCAGAAGGTGCTTACATTCATATCCCAAAGAACAAGTTAGTAGAAAAGCCGATTCAAATCATTCACTTTTCTACAGGGAATGAAGCAGCCTTAATGCTACAACCACGAAACTTGGTTGTAGTCGATGAAAACTCTCATGTACAAATTATAGAGCGTCATCAAAGTTTAACAGACAATCCCGTTTTAACTAATAGTGTCACAGAAATTTTTGCCAATAAACGTGCTATTGTAGACTATTATAAAATTCAAAATGACCGAGAAACGGCCTCCTTAATAGATAACACCTTCATTAACCAGAAACAAGAAAGTATTGCTAAAGTACATACTTTCTCTTTTGGTGGAAAGTTGACTCGAAATAATCTTAATTTCTACCAAAATGGTGAACGATTAGATTCAACAATGAAAGGCATCACAATTATTGGGAATAAACAACATGTAGACCACAATACTCTAGTACACCATATTGAACCAAATTGTGAAAGTCATCAAGATTATAAAGGCATTTTTAATGATAATGCCACTGGTGTTTTTAATGGTAAAGTTATCGTAGAAAAAGAAGCACAAAAAACAAATGCCTTTCAGGCTAATAACAACATTTTGGTTAGTGACAAGGCTAGTATAAACACCAAACCTCAACTCGAAATTTTTGCTGATGACGTTAGGTGTTCTCATGGCTGTACCATAGGCCAGCTCGACGAAAGTGCTATGTTCTATTTGCGTTCTCGTGGTATTCCTGAAAAAGAAGCCAGAGCCTTATTAATGTTTGCGTTTAGTAATAATGTTTTAGATTCAGTAAAGATTCCAGAGATTAAGAACAGAATTACAAAAATTATAGCAAACAAACTTGGTGTAAATATTGGGTTTGACCTATAAATAAATAATGCAGTGTTACAATCGGTTTTTGATGTTAATACAATAAGAAAAGATTTCCCAATCCTTGAAAGAAAGGTTAATGGCAAGTCCCTGATTTATTTTGACAATGCTGCAACATCCCAAACACCAAAACAAGTCATTGAAGTCATTGTTGATTACTATTCCAATTATAATGCTAATATTCACAGAGGGGTCCATGCTTTAAGTCAAGAAGCTACAGATGCTTACGAACGAGCACGAACTAAAATTCAAAAGCACTTCAATGCCAAGCATGCTTATGAAATCATTTTTACCTCTGGGACAACACATGGCATAAATCTCATTGCAAATGGGTTTTCGTCTTTACTTAAAAAAGGGGATGAAATAATTGTCTCTGCATTAGAGCATCACAGTAATATTGTGCCTTGGCAAATGCTTTGTGAGCGCACTGGTGCCATATTAAAGGTTATTCCGATGAGCGAAGAAGGTGAATTAGTACTGTCTGAGTATGATGCCCTTTTAAGCACAAATACCAAACTGGTGTTTGTTAACCATATATCTAATGCCTTAGGCACCATTAATCCTATACAATACATTATAGATAAAGCCCATGGCCTTGGTGCGGCTGTTTTGGTAGATGGCGCACAATCTTGTCCACACATTAGGCCAGACGTACAAGATTTAGATGTTGACTTCTACGTTTGTTCAGCCCATAAAATATGTGGCCCAACTGGTGTAGGAATGCTGTATGGTAAAGAAGAATGGCTAAAAAAATTACCCCCTTACCAAGGCGGTGGTGAAATGATTGCAGAAGTATCTTTTGAGAAAACAACCTATGCAGATTTACCTCATAAATTTGAAGCAGGCACACCAAACGTTTGCGGTGGTATTGCCTTTGGCGCAGCAATAGACTACATGAATGCCATTGGATTTGATGCTATTGCCAACTACGAAAATGAACTTTTAGTTTATGCCACTAAACAACTTGAGCAGATTGAAAATTTAAAAATCTATGGTACTGCTAAAAACAAGACTTCAGTTATATCCTTTAATGTAGGATCCATTCACCCATATGATATTGGTACTATCTTAGATAAAATGGGCATTGCAGTACGCACAGGACATCATTGTGCACAACCTATCATGGACTTTTATAAAATTCCTGGCACCATAAGAGCGTCTTTCATGTTTTACAATACAAAGGAAGAAATTGACACCTTTATAGCTTCCTTAAAAAAAGCCATAATGATGCTGTCTTAAACTTTGGCTTCTTTTTTGTATCATTACTAACAACAACATAATTCATAATGTTATGAAACTCTTAGTTTGTCTTTTTCTAATGCTTGTTTCATCGAAAGAGTGTCAGAACAAAAAGAGCTCCTTCAACGACTCAAACAATAAAAAAGCAGAAATGCCTTTGTTACAAGACACGTTGAAAATAGTATATAGAGCCTCGACACGAGGATTTTTTGAGGTGATTCAAATTGAAGGAGACTCTATATTCTTTACAAAAGACTATAACCTCAAGAAAATTGATACGGTTATTTTACCCCCAGAAGACAAAACAAGTCTATTAAATTTGGTCAACAGCATAGATATTAATGAGCTTACTCAATTAGAACCACCTTCAAAAACACATCAATATGATGCTGCTCCAGCAGCGTTTTTAAAAATCACAAAAGGAGACAAGGAATTTATGACTCCTAGTTTTGATCATGGTAACCCACCTAAGACTATAAAGCCTTTGGTTGACAAAATACTATCCCTAAAGACTTTGTTTGAGAAACCCTAGGTATCTTGTATCTTTGTAGTGTATTTAAACCCTAAAAAGGCAAGGATGACTATTGAAGAAATTCAAAACGAAATTATAGATGAATTCTCAATGTTTGAGGATTGGGAGGAGCGCTACCAGTATATGATTGATTTGGGCAAAACCCTTCCTCTTATTGAAGAACGGTTTAAGACCGACACTAATATTATTAAAGGCTGTCAAAGTAAAGTCTGGGTGCATGCCGAAATGAATGATGAAAAAGTTAATTTTACCGCAGATAGCGATGCTATTATTACCAAAGGCATTATTGCAATTTTAATTCGCGCATTCTCCAATCAACATCCAAAAGATATTATTGATGCCGATACTGATTTTATTGATCAAATTGGTTTAAAAGAACATTTGTCACCAACACGAGCTAATGGATTAGTAAGCATGATTAAGCAATTAAAAATGTATGCTATCGCATACCAAACACAATTGAACTAAAATGAGTGATACAACAATAGACACAAACGTATTAGGTGATAAAATTGTACGAATTTTAAAAACTATATATGATCCAGAAATTCCTGTTGATATCTATGAGCTAGGACTAATCTATGACGTTTTTGTTAATGAAGATTACGATGTTAAGATATTAATGACCTTAACAACACCTAATTGTCCCGTTGCTGAAACCCTTCCTCTAGAGGTAGAAGAAAAGGTAAAATCTCTTAATGATGTTAAAGATGCTGAAGTTGAAATTACTTTTGATCCCCCTTGGTCTCAAGACCTAATGAGTGAAGAAGCTAAATTAGAACTTGGAATGCTATAACATGGCCGAGGAAATTATAAATAGAGTTGCTCATAGTAAACTTAAGGTTATTGACTTGGAAGATTACTATCCGGAAGGCAAACGTATTGCTTTTGATATTAAAGATTGGCTTCTTGAAGGTTTAGTGCTCCGCGAAAAAGAATTTAGACAATATGTATCAGAACATAATTGGCATCAATACCAAAACAGTTATGTCGCCTTATATTGTTCTACTGGTGCTATAATACCTGACTGGGCCTATATGCTCATTTCAATTAAGTTAGAGCCTATCTCAAAACTAACAGTTATTGGTGATTTAGAGCATTTAGAATCCATACTTTATACTTCAATTATTTCTAAAATGGATGTTTCAGAATATAAAGACCTGCCAGTTATCATTAAAGGCTGTTCTAACAAACCTGTACCTTCAAACGCATTGGTATTACTATCACAAAAACTAAAATCAGTTGCCAAGTCCATCATGTTTGGCGAGGCTTGCTCCTCTGTTCCAATTTATAAACGAAAACAAATGTGACTTTTAGTAAATATCATTGTCTATAGGGTAGTACTCTAATCACAGAATGTTTTTTAACTTATATTTGCAATAGGACATTAACTAAGATTTACATTAAATTAATTGATTATGAACAAAAAATTACTTTTATCTGCACTCTTAATGTTTGCAATAGCATTCAATTTTGCTCAAACGAAAGAAGAATTAGAGGCACAGAAGGCAGAAAAACAAGCTGAGGCAGATAAATACCAGGCAGAGGCTGATGCTATTCAGGCTCAAATAGATGCACTACCTGGTTGGAGAATTGGCGCATTTGGAACAATTGGAGGGACACTTTCAGATTTTAATAATTGGTATGCACAAGGAACACCAAATAACGTTTCTGGAAATATTGGTATTACTGTAAACGCTTTTGCCAATAAAATCGAAGAAAAGTACTTTTGGAGAAATGCATTAACCACTAATTTAAACTGGGTTAAATTAGATGATAAAGACAACGGAACTAATACCGATAGCGATTTTAACCCAACAACAGATGTCTTTAATTTTTCATCGCTTTATGGTCAAAGATTAAATGAAAAATGGGCGATTTCAGGTTTAGCAGAATACAGAACGACACTATTGGATAATTTTAACGATCCCGGATATTTAGATTTAGGTTTTGGTGCAACTTGGACACCTATCGAAAACCTTGTTGTTGTCATTCACCCTGCTAACTACAATTTCGTATTCTCAAGTGGAGAGACAGTTTTTGATTCGTCATTTGGTGCTAAAATCGTTGCAGATTACACAAGAGAATTCGGTGCAATTAACTTTAAATCAAACTTCTCTGCATTCCAAAGCTATAAAGATAGTGACCTATCTAATTGGACATGGACCAACTCATTTGCCTACACGTTATGGAAAATGATTGGTATTGGTTTTGATTTTGCTTTAAGAAGTAACAAGCAAGAAGCGGCAAATGCTCAAGGGGTTGACTTAGGGGATGCGGACAACAAATTACAATCGTATTATACCATTGGTTTAAGCTACGCTTTTTAAAACACCAATTATCTTTAACAAAAAAGAGGTCACCTATGGACCTCTTTTTTATTCAATATCTTCAACGTCTGGATAGAGGAAATGATTATACGGAAATCGTGTAATATGAATTTCTCTGACTTCGCTATACACACGCTTTCTAAATTCAACTAAATTTTCCTTGTTCAATGCAGAAATGAATAGAGCATTATCGCCAATCTTAGACATCCATGTTCTCCTCCATTCATCTATAGAATAATTGACCTTTGTTCTTTCAACTACGAGGTCTTCTTCATCAAAAGGTTCTGCCTCATAGGCGTCTATTTTATTGAAGACCATTATAGTTGGTTTTCCCTTACTATCAATTTCATCTAAAATCTGATTTACAGATGCTATATGTTCTTCAAAATTAGAATGTGAAATGTCTACAATGTGAAGTAATAAATCGGCCTCACGTACCTCATCTAAAGTACTTTTAAAAGACTCTACCAGCTGGGTTGGTAACTTTCTAATAAATCCAACAGTATCACTCACTAAAAAAGGAAGATTTCCTATAACTACCTTCCTAACAGTAGTATCTAACGTAGCAAATAATTTATTCTCTGCAAAAACCTGGCTTTTACTAATTACGTTCATCAAGGTAGACTTTCCAACATTAGTATATCCTACAAGGGCAACACGCACCATTTTACCGCGATTACCGCGTTGCACTGCCATTTGTTTGTCAATAGTCTTGATTTTTGCTTTGAGTAATGCAATTTTATCTCTTACAATACGTCTGTCTGTCTCAATTTCAGTTTCCCCAGGTCCACGCATACCAATACCACCTTTCTGACGTTCAAGATGTGTCCACATTCCTTTTAATCGCGGTAATAAATACTCACATTGAGCCAATTCTACTTGAGTCCTGGCATAGCTCGTTTGAGCACGTTGCGCAAAAATATCTAGAATAAGGTTAGTTCTATCGAGAATCTTACAATTAAGTATTTTACTAATATTACGTTCTTGAGCTGGCGATAATTCATCATCAAAAATCACGGTACCCACTTCATTGTCTTTTACGTATTTATAAACTTCATCCATTTTTCCCGACCCGATAAATGTTTTGGAATTAGGCATAGCCATCTTCTGAGTATATCGTTTCACAACCTCACCACCTGCTGTATAGGTTAAAAACTCAAGTTCATCCAAATATTCTTTAGATTGTGCTTCGTTTTGTTCTTGTGTAATTATACCTATAAGTACTACTTTTTCTAAGGCAATGTCTTTTTTCTCTATCATATTAAATTAAACTACAAAGTTAAACAAAACCAATTTTTAGTAACGATTAAAAAACCTATATTTAAACCTATGATTAAACGGTCAGAAACTTATACGATTGCTTTCTATAATGTTGAAAACTTATTTGATATTGAAAATGATCCTCTCACAAATGATGATGATTTCTTACCCTATTCAGCAAAACGATGGACGCCAAAACGCTATGAAAACAAATTAAGAAAGTTGGGTTCCGTCATTTCAAAAATTGGCAACAAAGATGCTGATAAAGCTCCAGCAATTGTAGGACTGGCAGAGGTGGAAAATAAAAAAGTTATATCCGATTTACTTAGGGATAAAAATCTTATTGACGAAGCCTATAGCTATATACACTACGACTCATCTGACGAAAGAGGTATTGACGTTGCACTGATTTATAAAAGTGATCTATTTACAGTAACAAACTCAGAAACATTTTCTGTTTATCTTCAAACTAAAACTGGTGAAAGAGACTATACACGAGATATTCTTCTAGTGCAAGGTTTATTGCATAAAGAACCTATAAGTATTATTGTAAATCACTGGTCATCACGCAGAGAAGGAGAAAAAGAAACTGAGTTTAAACGCGTAGCCGCCTCAAATAAAGTAAATACCATCATTAGAAATATCAGAAATGCAAACAAGGAAGCTAAAATTATCGTTATGGGAGACTTTAATGATAATCCAAATAACAACAGTATTCTTTCCCTAGAAAACGAAAGTGACTTGTTCAATCCTTTTAAAACGGTTTGGTCTGAAAATAATGGAAGCCTTAACTACGATTTTGAATGGAATTTATTCGATCAAATCCTATTTTCAACAAATTTTTTCGATACTATAAATTCAAATTTGTCATTTGCTAAAGCCGAAATTTTTAATCATAAGTTTTTAACCCAATATCATGGTAAATATGAAGGTCAGCCCTTCCGTACATATGTAGGTCGAAAATATAAAGGTGGATACAGTGACCATTTCCCAGTGTATATAGAGTTAAAGGCTATTTAAGCCATTTATCGATTAATATGGTAGTTAGTCTATTATAGCAATGTTAACATCTTGTTAATAGTCATTTTTTATATATTCGAATAGGCAGAAAAAAAACGACTAATCACCGTAACAACTGCCTTATTAAGCCTCATCAAATTTTAAATAAATCAACTCCTTTGTAATATATTAATTACAAGGGGTTTAATAATTTCTAACAAACCGATTAATAATGAAAAAGATTACTTTATTCTTATTTGTTCTTTCATGTTTTACAATCACCAATATTGAAGCGCAAATAACATCTTACCCTTATACAGAAGACTTTGAGTCTGGTGATGGCGGCTGGGTTGCTGACAACAATTCAAATGGTAGTTGGGCATTAGGGTCGCCTGCAGGAGCCATTATTAATAGTGCCGCTTCAGGATCAAATGCTTGGGTAACTAACCTAACTGGTAATTACAACTCAAATGAAGACTCTTCTGTAACCAGTCCCGTATTTGACTTATCGTCTTTATCTTCTCCTTCAATTGAAATGAGTATTTGGTATGACATAGAATTTAGTTGGGATGGTGCTGTTTTACAATCGTCAATCGACTCTGGTGCATCTTGGCAAAATGTAGGTGCTGCAGGAGATCCTAATAACTGGTATACTGATAATACAATTAATGGTAATCCTGGTGGTCAGCAAGAAGGGTGGTCTGGCACAGGAACAGCAGGTACAAATGCCTGGGTTACAGCAAGACATGCGCTCGATGGCCTAGCGGGAGAGGCTAATGTAATCTTTAGAATTGCTTTTGGTTCTGATGGTTCTGTTACAGATGAAGGATTTGGTTTTGATGATGTTAGTATTTTTGAAGTGTCCTGTCCAGAACCAACCGCTCTTACCGTGGATAACATAACCCAAACAACAGCTGATGTGTCCTGGAATACAGGTGGAACTGAAACCCTTTGGAATTTAGAATGGGGTGTTTCAGGTTTTACTCCTGGAACTGGAACTTTGGAGTCTGGTTTAACTGTAACAAGTTTTAATTTAACTGGTCTTGTTGAAGGAACAGTTTATGATGTTTATGTTGTTGCAGATTGTGGAGGGTCATTATCAAGCGCAGTTGGTCCTTTTACCTTTAATACACCTGCTCCAGGTGGTACATGTAATGTTGCAATACCTATGACTGTTGAAACAGATTGCTCTGTTGCAACACCAACAACTTTCGATTTTAGTATTAGTGAAGATATTGATGCTGCAGGAGAAAATCCATCATGTGATGGCTTTGGCAACTTTGGTTATTGGGTGAGTTTTACTGCACCAACTGTCGGGTCTGTTGTATTTAATTTTGGAACAGGAGCGGATAATATTGGTCTCGAAATTTTAGACACATGTGGAGGTACGTCTTTAGGATGTTTCAATAATATTTTTGATGATGGTGACAGTTCAGATATTATTAGTGGTCTAACGCCAGGAAATACTTATGTAGCTCTATTATGGAGAGATACACAAGCTGGCTCAGCCGATATCTGTATTCAGGAAGGTCCTACTTGTACCTTCCCTACAAACCTAGGTGCTTCTAACGTTACTATTGATGGGGCAGATTTAAGCTGGACTGAAAATGGTTCTGCAACTGTTTGGAATGTTGAAGTTGTTCCCACTGGAGATACACCAACAGGGACACCAACTGCCACTGGAGTTTCTAACCCTTATACTGTTACTGGCTTAATGTCAAATACTGACTATGATTTTTATGTACAAGCAGATTGTAGCGGAAGTGATACAAGTAACTTCTCTGGACCATTTACATTTACTACAGCTTGTGATGTATTTACGCCAGATTATATAGAACAATTTGATACAATTATTCCTAATTGTTGGGATGAAGCCGATAGTGGTGATTCTGTAAGTGGACCAGGTGATTTTGGTACTGGAGCATGGATCGCTGACGAATTTATAAATATTGGCACCAATGATGGTGCATACAAAATAAACCTCTTCACAACAGGTAAAAGTGACTGGATACTTTCGCCAATATTTGATTTAACTGGTGGTCCGTTCCAAGTTGAATTTGATTTTGCAATTACCAATTGGAATAGTAGCACTGTAGCCGGAACTTTAGGTTCTGATGACATCGTGCAATTATTAATTACTCAAGATGGCGGTGCGTCATGGACTCCTCTTCTCACATACGACAGTACATCTGTTGTACCTCTTCCTGGCATAACACCCGTTGTAACTTTAGAAGCTTATGCTGGTCAAACAGTTCAATTTGGCATTCTAGGTTCGGAAGGAACTGTTGATGACCCTGAAGATATTGATGTCTTTGTTGATAATTTCCGAGTAAGAGGTATCCCAACTTGTCCTGAACCAACAGATTTAACTGCAACAAATCTGAGTTTGACATCAACGGAAATTGGTTGGACTGAAACTGGAACCTCTACGGTTTGGAATATAGAATATGGTGTTGCCGGTTTTACCCCTGGCACAGGAACATTAGTCACTGGCGTAACAACAAACCCACTTGTTTTAACAGGTTTAACGTCAGATACACAGTATGAATTTTACGTTCAAGCAGAATGTGATTTTTCGAACTTGAGTTCATTCGGTGGTCCTGGTGATTTCTTCACTGGATATTGTGAATCCGAGCCAACAAGTAATGATGGAGAAGGAGTAACTAATGTAACTATAGGGGTCACTGATTTCCCGAGTTTAGGTGATGTTACTTACGAGAATCAGACCTCTCCAGTGGTTAACGTTTTCCAAGGCATTAATACTAACGTAGCAATTACATTTGCTACTGGTTTTACTTATGGAACTAATATTTGGATTGATTTTAACGATGATTTAATATTTGATAGTACAACAGAACTTGTGTTTTCTGGTGAATCTACTAATGCCAATCCTACAACTTTGGACGCGTCATTTGTGATGCCAATAACTGCACCATTAGGCGAACATAGAATGCGAATCGGTACTGCAGATACTGGTCAAGCCACACCTAATCCATGTTACAATGGAAGTTGGGGTGTTACTTTAGATTTCACAGTGAATATCCAAGAATTAGCTTGTACTCTGCCAGCAGCTGACTTCACAGTATCAACGGATTGTGACAATGATCAATTCTTTATCGATGTGGATGTAACAAGTTTGGGAGATGCAAATTCGTTAGCAATTTCTAATGATTTTGATGCAACTACAGTTCAAGCAACTGCTGCAGGAATATATCAATCTGGACCATTCCCATTTGGAAATACAGTTAAAGTTTTTGTAACTAATGAACAAGACAACAATTGTGTTATAAGCAGTCCATTCTTCGAAGTACTTGCTTGTCCACCAGTAAATGATGAATGTTCTGGTGCAATCACTGCTGTAGTAAATGATAATGGTAGCTGTGATATGTTAACCTCAGGTACAATTTTAGCAGCTACAACATCAAATGTGCCTTCAGGAAGCTGTACTGGCGATACGGACGATGATGTTTGGTTTGAATTTACAGCTTTGAGTGAAGTACAAATTATTTCAATATTAAACGTTACAGGTGGTACCTTTAACATAGACCATGCAGTTTATGAAGGAACATGTGGTACCTTAACAGAATTATATTGTTCAAATGATGATGCTAGTGTTACACCACAGTTAGTTGTTGGAAATACCTATTACTTAAGGGTATTTAGTGGCGGAAGTCAATCTGAGACATCAAGTTTCGATATCTGTATTAGAAATGCACCTTCTAACATTATTTGTGAAAATGCTGAAAATTTCTGCTCTGATGGTGGTGCATTATCAACTCCGAATATTATTGGTATTCCAGATCCTAATGATTTAGCTTGCTTAGGTACAGCTCCTAATCCAGTTTGGAACATTATTCAAATTAGTGAGGATGGTCCAATTGAAATCCAAATCAACCAACAAGATGATAATGGTAATGGTTTAGATGTTGACTTCGTTTTATGGGGACCATTTACTTCAGTTGAACAAGCTTGTATGGATATTGTTTTTGAAGATTGCCCTACATGTCCTAATAATACGAGTAATCCAAACTTTTATCCTTTTGGTAATATTGTAGATTGTAGTTATTCGGCTGCTTCGGTAGAAAATCTTTCAATTGATAATGCAATTGCTGGTGAGATTTACATGTTATTAGTTACCAACTTCAATGGTAACCCTGGAACGATCACTATTGAGCAGACAAATACAAATGATACTGGAAGTGGTGAGATTTCAGCTGAAATAGAAGCAGAAATAATTAGTAATGAGGTTGTGTTTGTTGATGTAGATTCTGATCCTAGTACACCAGTAGAAGCAAATGTGTGTGGATTTGACTCTGTAACTATTGAAACAAATTCTCCTTTTGCAGATGAGTTTATTTGGTACGAAGATGGTTTTGTTATGCCAGGTGAGACCGGTCCTTCAATTACAGTAACGTCCTCTAATAGTTACCAGGTACAAGCGTTCGATACTCAGTGTGGCGTTGACACGTTCTCACAAATAGTTGTTATAAACCTTTACGAAGACCCTGGGGCATTAGATTCTCAAAGCCTTACGGTTTGTGACGGACCAGAAGGAGACGGTACTGAGGTGTTTGATCTCGATGATTTAACTAGCTCTTTAGGATTTGGATCGGATTTTATAGTGAGTTATTACACGAATACAGCGGACGCAAATCAAGCTATGAACGCAGTAACATCACCATATACTTCTGCTGGTGAGACTTTAATAATTAGAGTTGAAGACGCAGATGCTGCAGCTAACGGATTCTTAGGATGTCGTCAGTTATCTGAAGTTGTTTTAACCGTTGATGCGAGACCAAGTATTAATCAACCGGCAGACTTTATTGTATGTGATGATTTAGATGGTGCTGTTGATGGTGCAACTGATTTTGATTTATCATCTATTGATCCAGAAGTTAGTACAGATCCTGATATCACGATAAGCTACCACACGTCTCAAGAAGATGCTGATAATGGCACAGGAGCTTTGGCTAGTCCATATACAAGTAGTGGTGAAACTATTTATCTTAGAGCATTAGATAGTAATACAGGGTGTTATACAACTACGTCATTTAACCTTGTAGTTAATATTGTGCCACTCGCATCGTTTGATCCTCAGATTGATTATGAAGTATGTCCTAACGCTACAGTTCCAATTATTATAGGTATAATTCCTAACAACTTTACAGAGTCGGAAGTAACAGTTAACTGGTATTTAGATGGTACATTAATTACAGGAGCAAGTGGATTAACTCTAGACACTGTATTAGTTGAAGGAGATTATTCTGCAGAAATAACCTTTAGCGCTACGGGCTGTGTTAATACTGTAAGTCAATTTGTTATGGAATTAGAATCTTGTGTTATACCAGAAGGTATTTCCCCTGGAGTTACACCTGGATTTAATGATAGTTTTGACTTAAGTAGTTATGATGTTACACGTCTTGAAATTTTTAATCGAAACGGAACCTTAGTCTACTCTAAAGACAACTATAGCAATGAATGGGTTGGTCAAACCAATAGTGGTGAAGAACTACCAGTAGGAACTTATTTCTATACCATGATTTACGAAGGTGGTGCTAAGAAACGTAGTGCTTGGATATACATAAACAGATAATCAACTAACAGAATCAACTTATTATAATGAAAAAATTCTCGATAATAGCGGTATTGCTCCTAGCATTTCAGATGTATGGGCAACAAGACCCACAGTACACGCAGTACATGTACAACATGAATATAATAAATCCTGCATATGCAGGTTCAAGAGAAAATTTATCTTTTGGATTATTATATAGAAATCAATGGGTTAATATTAGTGGTGCTCCTGAGACAGGTACCTTCTTTGGACATTCTCCAATTGGAAATAACTTAGGACTAGGATTATCTTTAATATCTGACCAAATTGGTCCAGTAACTGAAACTAATGTTTATGCAGATATTTCATATACATTAAAACTTGGCGGTGAGCATCGACTCGCATTCGGTATTAAAGCTGGCGCCACGTTTCATGATATTGGTTTAACTGACTTAGATCTTATTGATCCAGATGATCCATTTTTTAATCAAAACATAAATGAAACAACGCCTAATATTGGTGCAGGTTTCTTCTATTACACCAATAAGTACTATTTTGCTGTTTCAGTTCCTAATCTGTTATCATCTGTGCACTTAGATGCTAATGGGTTTAAAATTGGCTCAGAAACTCAGCATTATTTTGTTACTGGCGGTTATGTATTTAACTTATCTGCTAATACTGAACTCAAACCCTCATTTATGGTTAAATCTGCATTCGGTGCACCAACATCATTTGATGTAAACCTAAATGCAAGATTCTTTAAAAAGTTTGAAATTGGTGCGTCTTATAGATTAGATGATTCAATTTCAGGTTTAGTCAATTTTGCTTTGACCCCAGCTATTAGGGTTGGTTATGCATATGATGCTGTGTCATCTGATATCAAAGCGTATGCACCAGCTTCACATGAGGTCATGCTGCTATTTGATCTTAATTTCCCTAAACGAGTTTCTCGTTCACCTCGATACTTTTAATCCGTTAAGCTAAACAATTATGAAAAACTTTAAAACACTATTATTAATCACGTTGATGAGTGGTTTATGCTTAACTGCTCAAAATAAAGACACAAAAAAGGCCGATAAAGAATTTGCACGATTTGAATACGTGGATGCCGCCAAGAAATTCCAAAAACTTGTGGATAAAGGAAGTGGATCATCGTATGTCTATGGTCAGTTGGCCGAATGCTATTACAATATATTTAATACTGTGGAAGCAGAACGTTGGTATGCTAAAGCTTTAGAATCTTCTGATGATCCAGAAATGATATACAAGTATTCTGAAATGTTAAAGGCTAATGGGAAATATGAAGAATCTAATCAGCAAATGGAAAAGTTTGCTTCTATGAGACCTTCGGATAATAGAGCTACCGCATTTCGAAAAAACCCGAATTACCTTCCTAAAATATTAGAGCGAGGTAAGAAGTTTAATGTTCAGGACGCTGGCTTCAATTCAGAACAATCAGATTTTGGTGGTGTCATGCATGATGGTAAATTATATATTACCTCAGGGAGAAATGATAATCGTAAAACTTATGGCTGGAACGAAGAGCCTTATTTAGATATTTATAGTTTCACTAAAAATAGTGATGGTTCATATGGTGCAGCAACATTAATGAATGATAAAATCAATACAAAATATCATGAAGGCTTAGTATCATTTTCTCCTGATGGAAATACAATGTACTTCTCTAGAGAGAGTTATTTTGAAAAGGATTTCCAGAGAGACTCTATTAGTAAAGTACGCTACAGTCAACTTTATTTATTTAAAGCGACTAAATTAGGTGCTGATTGGGATACGGTTGAGAGTTTGGCTATAAACAGCGAAAATTACTCTGTTAAAAATCCTGCTGTTAGTGCCGATGGATCAACTTTATATTTCTCATCTAATATGCCTGGAGGCTATGGAAATTTTGATATCTATAAAGCACCTATCAATGAAGACGGAACTATCGGAGAACCTATTAATTTAGGTCAAAAGGTAAATACTGAGGGACAAGAAATGTTCCCATACATGAGTAGTAATAACACCCTTTACTTTTCTTCTAATGGTCATTTAGGATTAGGTGGAATGGATGTGTTTTACACTAAAGAAATAGATGGAAAAATTGCACCAATTAGA
Organism: Winogradskyella sp.; assembly: GCF_013213975.1. Lineage (GTDB taxonomy): Bacteria > Bacteroidota > Bacteroidia > Flavobacteriales > Flavobacteriaceae > Winogradskyella. The sequence goes on along the minus strand of NZ_JABSST010000029.1, from coordinate 7,006 downwards.
AATGTAGGAATACCTATTAACAGTAATGCTGATGATTTTGCCTTTATAATTGATGACGAATCTGAAGAAGGATTTATATCATCTAATAGAGATGGTGGACAAGGAAGTGATGATGTTTATGCCTTTAAGAAATTACAACCATTATGTGATGTTTTAATTATAGCGACGGTTTTAGATGATACTAACAGAGAACCAATTGGTGGTGCTTCTGTGTCATTATATGATGCTGAAGGAAATAAGGTTTCGACTAAAACAACTAACGCTGATGGTATTGCCGAATTTATAGTGGAATGCGAACAGAATACTGAGCTTGAAGTTACAATGGCTGACTATGAAAGTAAGAAGGTAACTGTTAATGGATCTAGAGAGGAAGAAGTAGCGGTGCAAATTTCTTTAGATCCTATCGAAGAAATTATTACTCCTGAGGAAATTGTTTTAAATCCAATTTATTTTGATTTTGACAAATCCAATATTACTGCACAAGCTGCATTTGAATTGGATAAATTAGTTCAAATCATGAACAAATACCCTGACTTAGTAATAAATGCAACGTCTCATACAGACAGTAGAGGACCGGCCCCTTATAATCAAAGATTATCACAGCGCAGAGCAAAAAGTACACAGCAATACGTGATTTCTCAAGGCATCGATGCTACAAGAATTTCGGCAGAAGGTAAAGGGGAAAGTGATCTTAAAATTAAGTGTGGTTCTAACTGTACAGATGATGAACATCAACAAAATAGACGTTCTGAATTCTTAATTGTAAGTGGTGGACCTCAATCACAGAAATAATTAAAAACACAATCATAAAAAAGCTCTGAATAATTTCAGAGCTTTTTTTATTTGTTCCAATGTCTAAACGGATGCTTACTTAGTTGAGAATTGTAATACCTTATATCGCCTGTTACTTCCTTCCCTAACCAATCTGGTTGTTCAAAATATTCATTTTCTTTATTAAGCTCAATTTCTGCAATAACCAGGCCTTCATTTTCACCGAAAAACTCGTCAATTTCGAAAAGATGATCTCCATTTTTTACTTCATATCTTACTTTCTCAATAGTCCCTTCTTCACACAGTTTAAATAGTTCTTCGGCGTCTTTAAATGAAATTTCTTTTTCCCATTCGTACCGTGACAAACCATCTTCAGATGATTTTCCTTTTATGGTTAAGATTCCAACATCCTTTTTTAGTCTAACCCTGACTGTCCGTTCTGCATGACTATTTAAAAATCCCTGTCTTATAGAATAACTAGTGGTAGCATCTTTTTTATATACATCGCAAAGAACTAAAAATTTTCTTTCTATTTCAATCATGCCTAAATTTACACTATGATTCAGGATTTACCAATTAGAAAAATTATTCATGTAGATATGGATGCGTTTTATGCATCTATCGCGCAAATGGATCATCCTGAACTTAAAGGTAAACCCATTGCCGTTGGAGGTGGAGGTAAACGCGGAGTTATAAGTGCTGCAAGCTATGAAGCTCGAAAGTTTGGAGTAAAAAGTGCGATGTCTGGACGCTTAGCAGAAAAATTATGTCCTAATTTAATCTTTGTAAAAACAGATTTTGCGAGGTATAAAGAGATTTCAGATCGGATTCGAAAAATATTTCTTGATTATACGGATTTAGTAGAGCCCTTATCCTTAGACGAAGCCTATCTTGATGTTACAGAAAATAAAATAGGATTGCCCAGTGCAACACTAATTGCACAGAAAATACGTCAACGCATTTTTAACGAAATCGGACTCACAGCATCCGCAGGCATCTCTATAAACAAATTCATAGCCAAAGTAGCAAGCGATTATAATAAACCTAATGGCCAAAAAACCGTAAATCCTGAAGACGTTATATCTTTTTTAGAAGCGCTAGACATTAGAAAATTCTATGGGGTTGGAAAAGTTACTGCTGAAAAGATGTATCAAAAGGGCATTTTTACGGGTCAAGATTTAAAAGCTAAAAGTTTAGAATTTCTTGACGAAAACTTTGGTAAATCTGGGGTTTACTATTACCATGTTGTTAGAGGAATACATAATAGTGAAGTAAAACCAAACCGTACCAGAAAATCCCTTGCCGCAGAACGAACCTTTAGCGAAAACCTATCCTCCGAAATCTTTATGCTTGATAAATTAGATCATATAGCACAAGAGGTAGCTCGGCGTTTAGAAAAGAGTAAGGTCTCTGGAAAGACCATTACACTAAAAATAAAATACAGCGATTTCACATTACAAACACGAAGTAAAACCTTACCCTACTATGTCCAAGATAAGTCTATTATTCTTGATACAGCAAAAGATCTTTTATATCAGGAGCACTTGAACAATTCCGTACGCCTATTAGGGATTTCATTATCTAATTTAAATACTGATTCAGAAAAAATAAAGCTTAAACAATCAAAGGATAAGTCTGTTAGTGTTCAGTTAAAGTTTGACTTTTAATGACTTAGGTTTTATAAGTTTATAAGACTGACTGAAACAATCAAAAAATGAAATCTATGCTATCCTTACTGCTGCTAGCAGTCGCTTTTTCGCTTGTGTCTTGTAACAAGGAAGAAAATTAAAGGCAAAACACACAGAAACCCAATTAGAACATGATAAAGGTGTTCAACCTTTTGTAGAACACATTTTCTTCAAATTTTCAAAAGTGAGAGACTTTACAATGAGTTCCGATGAAACCGAAGCTTACTTTACTTTGCAGAGTCCTGCTCGAGAACTATCTGTAATTATGAAAATAATAAAAGACAATTGGGAATGGCAAGATCCTCAAATAAGTCCGTTTTCAGAACGTTTTAACGATTTAGAACCCTTTTGTCGCCAAACAATTTAAAGCTCTATTTTGTGTCTAATAGACCCATTTCAAAGGGTAGTATTAATACTAAGGTATGGACATTTGGTTTGTTGAGCGTTCTTCTAAAACCAGTAAATGGTCTCAACCTAAAAATATTGGTGCACCTATAAATACTGGTGGAGATGAATTTTATCCTTCGATAGCCAGCAATGGTAACCTCTTCTTTACAACCATCAAAAAAGAACTCGAATCGCAAGATGATATCTTTATGAGCAAATGGATAAACAATGTATATTCCAAACCAGAGATTTTAGGAGAAGGTATTAACACAAAGGGTGCTGAATATAATGCCTTTATCGCCCCAGATAAGTCCTACATTATTTTTGGTGGTTGGAGACGGCCAAATGGTTTAGGTTCTGGTGATATGTACATCAGCGGAAATAATAATGGAGAATGGTCAATGGCCAAAAATCTAGGAAAACAAATAAACTCTAAAGGCATGGAGTTCTGTCCTTTTGTAAATAATGGAACCCTATATTTACAAGCCGAAGAAGCAGTGTTGAAATGAAAGCAAACGGCTTTAATTCTGCTGAAGAATTAATTAGCCAAATTAGAAAATATGATAATGGATTCCGTAGAATCTATCAAGTTGAGTTTAAAAACTACAACTCTCAATCTCAGTAACCCTTAATGTATTTACCATTCCTCTGTCTTTAATTGGCATGGCCGCTAAACTAACAAGCATATCCCCAACATCAAGGTAACCTTTCTTACAGGCTATTGCATTTACATCCTCAATAGTCTCGTCAGTACTTACGTATTTATCATAATAAAAAGCCTTAACACCCCAAAGCAAACTCAATTGTGTTAGAATACGGGCATTAGACGTAAACACTAAAATGTGAGACTTAGGTCTCCAAGCCGAAATTTGAAACGCAGTATAACCACTGTTTGTCAAGGTTGAAATAGCTTTAGCATTTATTTCATTGGCCATGTTAGCTGCATGATAGCAAATAGATTTTGTGATATAACGCTTTGTCCGAATATGTGGTGGTGCTTGTGGTACTTCAATTAATGGAGAATCTTCTACACTACGGATGATATTAGCCATCTGACGAATTACCTGCACTGGATACTGACCAACAGAAGTTTCACCAGAAAGCATAACCGCATCAGCACCATCCATAACAGAATTAGCAACATCGTTTACCTCAGCTCTGGTTGGAGTTAAACTTGTAATCATAGTCTCCATCATTTGAGTCGCAATAATTACAGGGATTCTAGCACGCTTCGCTCTTAAAACCAGTTTCTTCTGAATTAATGGTACTTCTTCTGCAGGAATTTCTACGCCCAAATCACCACGTGCTACCATAAGTCCATCACAATACGCTACAATTTTATCGATATTTTCTACGGCTTCTGGCTTTTCAATCTTTGCTATAATTGGAATTTTATGATCGCTGTGCTCCTTAATTAATTCCTCTAGTTGCATTAAATCTTCAGCATGTCTTACAAAAGATAATGCAATCCAATCAACATTTTTACTAATAGCAAAAACAGCATCTTCAATATCTTTTTCGGTCAATGCTGGTTGCGAAATATTAGTATTTGGTAGATTAACCCCTTTCTTAGATTTTAGAGGTCCGCCTTGTATAACTTTTGCTTTTACCTCTTTTTTACCATCTGTAGACACTACTTCAAAAATTAATTTACCATCATCTAATAAGATGCGCTCACCAGGTTTTGCATCCTGAGGGAAATTGTCATACGTCATGTAAACGCGTTCCTTAGTGCCTTCAAAACGTTCACCAGTTGCAAAAATAATTTCATCGCCTTCATTTACAATAACCTCACCCTTCATTACACCAACCCTCAATTTAGGTCCTTGTAAATCACCCAGAATAGCAGCATTATAACCAAACTCCTCGTTAAGCTCTCTAATCATATTAATACGCTCTGTTACATCATCATAATCTGCGTGAGAGAAATTAATTCTAAAAACGTTTGCCCCTTCATCTAGCATGGCTTTGAGGGTTTCCTTATTGCTTGTTGCTGGGCCTAATGTAGCTACTATTTTCGTTTTCTTATTTGACATCAATTCAAAAAATTAAATGGTCTTTAGATTTTAGTTCTGATGGATTAACACAATAACTCGTGACAATTTGAGGAATATTCTGTAATCGGTTAAGTATAAGTTTCTCATTAATATTCTGTATTTCCTCAGAAATTTTAATAAAGAAATCTACACGCTTATATTCCGGCACAAGATTAAATGTTTTTAACACCCTCTGATTGGTTCGAAATAATCCTGTACTGTATAGACTATCCTCCTCTTTCTTACAAACATTAGATATTAAGTTCCACGTTATATATTGCGAGGTATTATTCCATTCAAAGATGCTATATGATGACTTTAAGTATTCCAAATCTAAGTCTTCGCTCTTGCGAGTTAGATTTAAGTCTAAACTTCTATTAAGCAAATAGGCTAAACGATAATCTTCTAAGCCACAATGAATAGCAATGAGCTTGTAAGTATCGTCATAAAACTCATCAACTAGAAGTTTGTGTAAAGCCATATAGTTACAACTTTGAGGTGTAAATATAGAATATTAATAACTTACAATAATTAACTTTTGGTTAATCTTGACGGTCAAATTCTACGAAAACGTTATCGTTAAAATAAAATACTTATGATTATTCAAATTACCTTTGTAATTTGCTTCTGAAAAGCAAAAAACGCACGTTTTGAAGCTTTTTCTTCAGCCTTTTTCTTAGAAGTTGCTCTGGCTTTAGATACCACTTTGTCATTAATACTCAACTTTACTGAAAAATGCTTCAATTCATCATTACCGGTATCTTCATAAACTAGGTAATCGAAGGTGTTCTTTTCTTTCTGACACCATTCGATCAACAAACTTTTGTAACTGATGACTTTACCTTCTAAAGTTTCAATATCTACATGTGGATTAATAACCCGTTGATATAAGAATTTTTCGCAAGTTTTATAGCCCATATCTAGGTAAATAGCGCCAACCAATGCTTCAAAAAGATTACCGTGAATGTTATTTCCAAAGTTAGACTTAGGTATTCTACTTTGTACCAATTCTATGAGACCAAGCTCTTTTCCTAACTCATTTAGATGTTCTCTACTCACAACTTTTGAACGCATTTTTGTGAGATATCCTTCATTTCCATGAGGTACTTGACCATATAAATACGCAGCAATTACAGCGCTAATCATTGCATCACCAACAAATTCAAGACGTTCATAATTAATAGGATTGCCTTTTTCATCCTTTATATTCATCGAACGATGTGTGAAGGCTTTGATGTAAAGAGATTTTGATTTTGGCTTAAAACCTAAAATCTTTCTTAGTTGTAAAAAAAAATTCCCGTCTTCTTGAGAACGGGAACTTTTTAATATGTTACGAATGAAACCCATTCGGGATTTAGTCTAATTTCTTAAATAATACACAAGCGTTATGACCGCCAAATCCAAAGGTATTACTCATTGCGACTTTAATATCTCGTTTCTGAGCTTTATTGAGCGTTAAATTTAATTCCGAATCTATGTTTTCATCTGCTGTTTCATGATTAATTGTTGGAGGAATAATTCCGTTTTCAAGCGCCATAATAGAAGCAATAGCTTCAATAGCACCTGCAGCGCCCAACAAGTGACCTGTCATAGACTTTGTAGAATTAATATTTATGTTTTTTGCATGACTTCCAAATACTTCAGATATAGCTTTTAATTCTGCAACATCCCCTAATGGAGTAGATGTACCGTGTGTATTAATATGATCTACATCTTCCGGATTTAAACCAGCATTTTTCAAACAATTTTTCATTACTGCCACAACACCAATCCCATCTGGGTGAGGTGCTGTCATATGATAAGCATCTGAGGATAATCCGCCACCTACAACTTCCGCGTAAATCTTAGCACCTCTAGCTTTTGCATGCTCGTATTCTTCTAAAACAATAGAACCTGCACCTTCACCTAATACAAAACCATCACGATTAGCATCAAAAGGTCTAGACGCAGTTTCTGGGCTATCATTTCTTGTACTCATAGCATGCATTGCATTGAATCCTCCCATACCTGCAATAGTTACTGCAGCCTCACTTCCACCAGTAATAACAACATCACAATGCCCTAAACGAATTGTATTAAGAGCATCGATCATTGAATTAGCGGAAGAAGCACAAGCAGAAACTG
>NZ_JABSST010000028.1 GCF_013213975.1 Winogradskyella sp. | reverse complement strand
TATTAGCAACCTCAGCAGTAGCAGTTTCACCTCTATTGATTGGTGCTCTACCTGCTATTATTAAACCTCCCCAGTCTCCAGGATTTGGTGTCGCTTGATTAGATGTAAATACGATTGGTTGTGAAGCAGTACCTTCTGCAATTATTGTCGCTCCTTGATTGATTAATAAATATGAATAAATTCCGTCTGTAGTTTGTCCTGCAACGATCCTTGTTCCAGCTTCTATTGTAATAGTAACTCCGTCTAATACAGAAACACCACCAACTAATTCGTAACAGTTATCTGATGTTAAGATAAGGTCGGAATCAATTTCGCCAGAAAGTTGAATGCATGTGTTACCATTATTACCTCCACCTAGATTGATTGTAACATCGCCTATAGATTCTTCATTAATAGTACAGCCTTGTAATATAAGAACCAATACTGCAATAGCTCCTTTAATGATTTGTTTTGTAGTTTTCATAGTTTCGATTTTGATTGTATTATTTTTTAAAATTTATATGTAAAACCTAAGCTTAGATTAGCTCCGATTTTATAAGAACTAACTGTAAGTTCTTGGTTTAAGTCTTCTTGATCTTGGTAACGATCTATTGTTGGATTTAAAATGTTTTTAGCTGATAAGCCTATCTCCCAATGTTCGTTTATAGTGTCTTTAAAATTGAAGTTTAACGTGCCGAATCCTTTTTCGAAAATGTCGCCAACACCGTTACCACCTGCAGAATAGATTCTGTCTCCAAAATAGTTGAAGTCTAACGTAGAAGAGATGTTATGCTTTCCAATTTCTTTAGAAAAGTTAATGTCTGCATTAAAGATATAAGGAGATGCACCTTGTAATTTACGTTCTAGGTTTGTAGGAGCAATCGATGCATTTAAAACAGTAACTGAAGGATCAATAACTACTTTAGTGTACATTACTGTAGCATTAAGACCTAAGGATAAATTACTTAATACTCCTTCATCATTTTCATTTGTAAAGATGTTGTTTAACTGTTGTCTATATTCGATTTCTCCACCAAAAATCTTCGCATTATCAGAATTAACAAAAGAGTTGTTGTTGTTTGCGGATGCAATTCTGATTTTTTCAATTGGTTTATCTAAGTATTTACCAAATGCGGTTATAGAGAATACTTCACCATTTCTTGGGAAAAATTCATACTTGACATCAAAATTATAGTTATCAGAATTTTCTAAATCTGGATTACCAATCGTAAACTCATTTACATCTTCGTCTAAGAAGGGTGCCGTTTCAGTAAATAATGGAAGTGTAACCGATTTACTTGCCGCAACTCTTAAATTCGTCTTTTCATTGATAGTGTATTTAACGTCTAAGCTTGGTAAAACAAAGAATTTATCAATAGTTCCAGTAGCATCCTCACTTGTAACAGGATCCTTGTAGAAAACATTTTGCTCAAAATCTTCTACTCTTATTCCTGTATTTACTACCACTTTTGATGTTAATTGCCATTTTAATAGGGCGTAACTAGCAAAATTATTTAAGTCTGCTTCGTAAGCATTCTGTGGACGCGTTACTTCAATAACACTATACACATCATTTAAAAGGTTTTCTTCATTTAAAAAAGCGTCTGGATTATCTAACTCTACAACGGTATTATTGGCATCAAAAATATAGTTGATTTGCTGAGCTTCGAAGTCTCTTGTCTTAGTTCTAGTATTAATTCCAAGAGTTAATTTGTTTTTGAATACATCATCTTCATCTTTAGAGAAGTTAATATCAAAAGAAACTTTTGTTGAATAATCATCTTCATTAAGTTCTTGGTAAAATCTCTGGTTATCACTATCGTTTGTATTTCTGAAGTTTCCTAAAACTATTGATCCATCTTGTCTTTCAGAAAAGAATAACTGTCTTCTGTCTGGAATATAACCAAGGGCTTTATTATAAGCACCACCATAATTAAGCTCGTATTTTCCTTCTTCAAACTTATGATTACCAGTTAACTGCTGTGTAAATAAGTTATTCTGTTGGAAAGTTCCTCTACGCACAAATGTATTGAGCTCATTATTCTCACCAGATACTCCAAAGAATTCTCTTAATTCGTCTTCAGTATCATTAACAAATAATGTTGTTGCAGTAATTGTGTTGTTAGAGTTCCATCTAAATGAAGCACTTCCAAGAACCGTAGTATTGGTTGTATATCTATATCTGTCATAATTAAAGGCAAATGATCCTTGATCTAACTCACCTTGATTATTCAATACAGTTTCGAAACCATTGATTGTAGCTTCATGTCCATTACTAAATGATGCCGATAATAATAAATTTAGTGTACTAGATTCTCCAGTGTTAAAATTATGACCAGCTAAAATGTTGGCATTAACATTTGGACCGTCTAATCTTTGTTCAGGATTAAATCCTGTTGAGAACGGATAGTATTCAATATCATTACTGTTGTATGTGTAATATGGAATGTTTAATAATGGTGTTGCAAATCGAGAACCATCATCAAGCCCATAAAAATCGTATTTACCTCCATCAAGCAAAAAGAAATCATTTGATATTGCAGTTGTATTAACTCCGGATCCAAATCCTATTTCTAATAGTTTTTTACCTGGTCTGTCTTTAGTATTAATGTCAACACTCGCACCAGCAAAATCACCATATAAGTGCGATGAATAGGCTTTATAAATTCCTAAATTTTCAACAATTTTAGTTGGAAAAATTCCTAAATCTAAAAGCTTAAGTTTAGGATTTAAAGAAGGGATTGGTAAGCCATTTAAGTAGGCTGTATTATATCTATCACCTAATCCTCTAACATAAAGTTTATCGCTCTCTTTTGATATACCAGTAGCTTTAGTTAAACCTGTTGCTACATCTCCAACACCTTTTTTAGAAAGCTCAACAGCTCCAATTTTTGTTTGAATTGTAGCTGCTTTTTTCTGTTCTAATAAAACTGCCGCTTCACTCTCTTTTCTTGTAGTTACATTCTCTAAAACAACTTCGTCTAAGGCTGCTGCAGTAGCTCCCATAGAAACATTAACTGTTGTTTTTTGACCAGCAATAACTTCTGCTACGATTTCTTGAGTTTCATAACCAACAAAACTAAATATTAATGTATAGGTACCTGGTTCTAGTTCATCAAAAATGTATAAACCATCTATATCTGAGGTTGTACCAGTGGTCGTACCTTTGATAAGAACATTAGCAAATGGTAACGGCTCATCATTAAATTCTTTATCGGTTAGTTTACCTGCAATTGAGCCAGTATTTTGGGCAAAACTAACTGTTGTTAGAAGAAATAATATTAAAAATTTCAAACTTCTCATTTGTCTATAAAATTGATGCTGCAAAGAAAGTTTGATAATCTTATTTAGAGGTTACACAATAATTAAAGATTTGCAATGAAAAGGTGAGAATACTGTGAGCTGAGTATTAAGCGTATTTATGTTAAGGAAACAATTTGTTAACATTAGAATTAAGGTATTTGGACCTAGAATTTACTATTCGATTCTATATCAAATTATCTATCTTGCAGCTTATAAATTTTAGACCATGCATTGGGAACAACTACTCTCACTAAAACGATTCGGTGATACTAATAAAAGGATTAGAAAAGAACAGGATGAAACACGCCTAGGATTCGAGGTAGATTACGATCGTATTATTTTCTCTTCTGAGTTTAGAAGTCTTCAAGATAAGACGCAAGTTGTTCCATTATCTAAAACTGATTTTGTACACACGCGACTTACGCATAGTTTAGAAGTAAGCGTTGTTGGCCGTTCTTTAGGACGTAAGGTTGGTAAGCTGTTACTGCAAAAACACCCACATTTAGAAAATGTACACGGCTATAAAATTAATGATTTTGGTGCTATTGTGGCTGCTGCAGCATTAGCACATGATATTGGAAATCCTCCGTTTGGACATTCTGGAGAAAACGCCATTGGTGCCTATTTTAAAAATGGTGAAGGAGCAAAATTTAAAACCCAGTTAACGGACAAAGAATACGAAGATTTATGTGATTTTGAAGGTAATGCTAATGGGTTTAAAATTTTAACTGAGAGTCGAGCGGGAAGAACAGGTGGGCTGCGTTTAAGTTATGCAACACTTGGTGCCTTTATGAAGTATCCTAAAGAATCCCTACCCAAGAAGCCAACATCACATATTGTAGATAAAAAGTATGGTTTTTTCCAAAGTGAAAAAGACATGTTTATTGAAGTCGCTCAGGAATTAGGTTTAATTAGTAGAAGTCGTGAGCATATCAATTACAATAGACATCCACTGGCTTATTTGGTGGAAGCTGCAGATGATATTTGTTATACGATTATTGATTTTGAAGACGGCATAAACCTTGGTCTTATAGATGAAGATTACGCCTTGGAATATTTAATAAAGTTAGTTAAGGGTAAAATTATTACTGAGAATTACAATGCCTTAAGCACAACGCAAGAACGTGTGAGTTATTTGCGTGCTCTGGCCATTAGTGCATTAATTGATGAAGCAGTTTCAATCTTTATGAAACACGAAGAGGCCATATTATCTGGACAATTTGAAACAGCTTTACTTGATGTGAGTCAATACAAAGCTCAGATTGCTGATATTATTCAATTAAGTATCAAGAACGTTTACCGTTCTAAGGAGGTGATTGATAAGGAAATTGCAGGATATGAAATTTTAAATCAGTTGTTAAATACCTATGGAAGATTAGCGCATCATTGCTATTTAAATCGGATATCAGATTACGATTATCTGTTATTAAACCTATTACCAGAGACGGTAAATCTTCAGCAAGAATCCCTTTACGATAATCTACTTTCGGTATGTTTGCACATCTCTAAACTATCCGATACAAATGCCATGCTCTTACATCAAAAGCTAAAAGGGCAGGTTTTATAAGTGCGTTTCATCGATTAAATTTGTTTTTTAACGACATATTGTTTTTATTTATCTCATAATCAGCTTTAAAAACCTACTTATGAAAAATAATATACTTGGGGGCTTAGTCATTTTTATGGTTGTCTTGACTTGCCTATTGATGCTAGATGATATTTCGAATACTCAAAAACAGCCGTCTATTCCAGAAGCAGCTCAAGTCGATCAGATAGAGCAGCAAACTGATTTAGCTATTGTTGAGAAGGAGGAGTAAGGCTTCAACTTTTTGTCTAATAGCTAAAACGCTTAATGCTTGACTTTCTTGAAGTTGAGCCACCGTACCATGCTCAACAAAATTATCTTTTATACCAAGGATATGTACGGGAAGCTTGTAGTTGTTTTTGTTGGCAAATTCTAATACGGAACTTCCAAAGCCACCTTTTATAGTACCATCTTCTACAGTTATTATGATGCTATAAGAGCTACAGATATGATGTAATAGTTTTTCATCCAAAGGTTTAACAAATTGCAAGTCGTAATGAGAAACATCAACGTCTACAATGGCATCTTCAATATTTTTTGCAATGGTTCCAACAGACAGTATAGCCATGTCATGTCCCTTTTTTAAACGTTCACCTTTTCCTATTTCAAGCTTTTTAAATGGAACCTTCCAATTTAAGACATGACCTTTTCCTCTTGGATAACGAATAGCAATAGGAAAGTCAATACCTAACTGAGCCGTATACATCATATTTCTTAAGGCGATAGCGTCTCTTGGCGCAAAAATGATCATATTCGGTATACAATTAAGATAAGCCAAATCAAATACTCCATGATGTGTTGCTCCATCTTCACCTACTAAACCAGCTCTATCTAAACAAAATACAACAGGTAACTTCTGTAAGGCAACGTCATGAATAACTTGATCGTAAGCTCTTTGTAAAAAAGTGGAGTAAATATTGCAAAACGGTATCAATCCTTGCGTCGCCATTCCTGCGGCTAATGTAACAGCATGTTGTTCTGCAATGCCAACATCAAAAGCACGATCAGGAATTTTATCCATCATAAATTTTAAAGAACTCCCTGTTGGCATAGCAGGTGTTATACCAATAATACGTTCATTTTTTAAAGCAAGTTCTACAATGGTTTCTCCAAAGACATCTTGATATTTTGATGGTTGCCCAGTGTTTGATTTAGGAATCAATTCACCAGTATTAGCATCAAATTTACCTGGCGCATGATATTTTACTTGATTTTCTTCGGCCTGCTTTAAGCCCTTTCCTTTAGTTGTTATGACATGCAGAAATTTTGGGCCTTGAATATTTTTTAATCGTTCAAGTTCTGAAATCAACAGCGGTAGATCATGACCATCAATAGGGCCTGAATAGCTAAAATTTAAAGCCTCAAAAATATTGTCTTGTTTTTGTGTGCCTTTTTTTACGTTGGTTAAATATTGTTTTAAAGCACCTACACTCGGATCAATACCAATAGCATTATCATTTAATATAACAAGTAAGTTAGCATTTGTTACTCCGGCATGGTTTAAACCTTCAAAGGCCATACCACTAGCTATTGATGCGTCACCAACCACAGCAATATGATGTTTTCTGGCTTCGCCTTTAAGCTTAGAGGCAATGGCCATACCTAATGCGGCAGAAATTGCTGTTGAGGAATGACCAACACCAAAAGTATCGTATTCACTTTCTTCACGTTTTGGAAAGCCGCTAATACCATTAAGTTGTCTATTGGTTTCGAAGACATGTTTACGTCCAGTTAATATTTTGTGGCCGTAAGCTTGGTGACCAACATCCCAAACAAGAAGATCATTTGGGGTATTAAAAACATAATGTAATGCTACAGTCAACTCAACAACACCTAAGCTCGCTCCTAGATGACCTTCTTTAGTTGCGACGATATTTATTATAAAATCACGCAGTTCTTGAGCAACATTAGGGAGCTCTTTTATATTGATCTTGCGAAGATCCTTAGGAAAATTTATATGTTCTAAGCCTGAAAATTCCACCTTGTAAAGGTAAGGCTCTTTTAAATTTAAAAAGACAGAATTTGGTAAGACTTTATTTAGTAATGAGCAATTCTATTTTATCACGAATTCAATAAAACTTGTATATAATTTTCAATTCATTAGGTAATAGTGGTAATATTTTATAATTCCTTAATGATTCCTTATTTTTGAAAAAAACAAATTGTATATAATGTGCTGTCACTTCGACATACATTATTAATTAAACATTATTTAATTGCTATGATTAGAAAATACCTTCTACAGACCTTTTTATGTCTTTCATTAACATCTTCGTTTGTTTATAGTCAGAATAATTTACAAATCTCAGAAATAGAGGCGATTATTGCGTCCTATTTAGATGAACATAAAGGAGAGATGAATTTAGACACTAAAGATTTTGAAGAAATTGTAATTAATAATAAATCTTACTCTAGAAGTAATGGTTTGACGTATGTCTATATTAATCAAGCCTATGAAGGGATTAGAATTTACAATGCTATTTCTACGGTTGCTATTAAAGATCGTGCGATCCAGTATTATGCAAATCGATTAATTTCTGATATTTCTGCAAAGGCTAATTCAAATGCCCCTCAATTAACTCCAGCATCTGCCATTCAGACCCTAGCAAACCATTTTGGACTTGGTACGCCAGAGAATTTAACGCAACTTTCTAAAGAAGGTTATGCCTATGAATTTTCTAATGGAAATGTATCAACTAGGAATATTCCTGTAGAACTGGTTTATGCTCAAGTAAATGACCAATTAAAATTAGCTTGGGACGTCATTATTTACGCAAGTGATAATACCCATTGGTACAGTGCGAGAATAGATGCAGCGACTAGTGAGTTACTTGATGTAAATAATTTAGTGTTGAGTTGCGATTTTGGTGAGCCTCATACACATGAAAGGCAAGAGATAGATACGAACTTTTTCGATGTTGTCAATTCCTCCTCTTCAATGTTAGTTGATGGAGCAAGGTATAACGTATTTGCACTTCCAGTCGAAAGTCCTAATCATGGTTCTCGTCAAATAGTTGTTAACCCAGCAAGTCCTTCTGCCTCTCCATTTGGGTGGCATGATACTAACGGTATTGCAGGACCAGAGCATACAGTAACTAGAGGTAACAATGTGTGGGCTCAAGAAGATAGAGATGGTTTACCGTTCACAATTGGTTTTTCACCTGATGGAACAAATGCTTTAAACTTCGATTTTCCTTTAGATATAAATCAACCACCTGAAAATTATGAAGATGTTTCGGTTACAAATCTGTTTTATACCAATAATATGATGCATGATATCTGGCATCATTATGGTTTTGACGAAGCATCAGGAAATTTCCAAGAAACAAATTATACAGGAATGGGTGTTGGTAGTGATTCTGTTAATGCAGATGCTCAAGATGGAAGCGGGCAAAACAATGCTACTTTCGGAACTCCACCTGATGGGCAAAATCCAACGATGACAATGTTCTTATGGACACCGTCAGGGGGATTAAATGAACCTCTAACCATTAATAATGGAACTGTGGCAGGAAGTTATGACGGTAGTGAAGCCACATTTGGAAGTGGATTAACAACCACACCAATTACAGCTAATTTAGCACTTGCCTCAGACTTTACTCCAGATGTAAATGATGCTTGTGATCCATTGACCAATACAGGAGCCTTAAATGGTAGTATTGCGGTTATAAGAAGGGGTTCTTGCGAATTTGGTTTTAAAGTAAGAGCTGCTGAAAATGCCGGAGCTGTTGCAGCTGTGATTGTTAATAATGAACCTGGTGCTACCATTACTATGGGTGGTGGTGCCGTTGGAAATCAAGTTACGATTCCTTCAATTATGGTAAATCAAACTGATGGTGAAGCCATTATAGCAGCCTTATTAGGAGGACAAACCCTGTCTGCAACTTTAGCAAATAATGGTCCATTTTTAATTGATGGTGATTTTGATAATGGTATTGTTGCACATGAATATGGCCATGGAATTTCAACAAGATTGACTGGTGGAGCAGGTGCTGCAGGTTGTCTGTTTAATGAAGAACAAATGGGTGAAGGATGGTCTGATTGGTTCGGATTAATGATAACTATGAGTGCATCTGATTCACCTGGTGATGCAAGAGGTATAGGAACATTCGCAGTTAGCCAGCCAACTACTGGAGGTGGTATTAGACCTGCACGCTACAGTCCAGATTTAGTTGTTAATGGATTTACGTACGGCGATACAAATAACCCTGGGTTATCCGTACCACATGGTGTTGGATTTGTTTGGGCCACTGTTTTGTGGGATTTAACATGGGCGTACATTGATAAATATGGATTTGATCCTGATCTTTATAACGGAACAGGTGGAAATAACAAAGTAATCCAGCTGGTTACAGATGGTTTAAAGCTTCAACCATGTCAGCCAGGATTTATAGATGGACGAGATGCACTATTAGCTGCAGACGCGGCTATGGGAGGAGAAGATCAATGTATGATTTGGGAAGTGTTCGCTGCCCGAGGACTTGGACTGAATGCTACACAAGGTTCATCGGGTTCTAGATCAGATCAGGTAGAAGATTTTTCAGTGCCACCAAGTACAGATCCATCCTTAGCAAATTGTTCTAGTTTAAGTGTTGAAGAGTTTTCTAGTAATACTTTGGAAGTGTATCCTAATCCAACACAAACAGAATTGTCTATTTCGACAAAGGTTAGTTTAGGAAATGCGACGATTAAACTAACAGATTTGAATGGAAGAGAGGTACTGAACATAAAGCGTAATTTAATTGATACTATTTCAATTAATACTGCGAATCTCCAAGATGGTATTTATATTTTATCAATCAGTGGTGAGAACTTCAATTTTGTAGAAAAAGTTATTAAGAACTAAGGTGTTTTAAAATATGATTAGCCCTTTTGATGACACATACTTCATGCGGAAAGCATTACAAGAAGCGGAAGTAGCTTATGAAAAGGGCGAAATTCCTGTTGGTGCTGTTATTGTTGTGAAAGACAGGATCATTGCAAGGACACATAATCTTACTGAATTATTGAACGATGTTACTGCACATGCTGAAATGCAAGCAATAACTTCGGCAGCAAATTTTTTGGGAGGAAAATATTTAACCAATTGTACTTTGTATGTAACCTTGGAGCCATGCCAGATGTGTGCTGGTGCTTTGTATTGGAGCCAAATCTCCAAACTCGTTTACGCGGCTTCTGATGAGCAACGCGGTTATAATACTCTAGGAACTAAATTACATCCAAAGACGAAAGTTGTTAGTGGTGTTCTTGCGGATGAAGCGTCAACCTTGTTGAAACGCTTTTTAATAGAAAAACGCAATCTTAATTAAATAAAAAACGCCCAACTATTGTTGGGCGTTGAAACTTGTAAGCTATATAATTATAGTACTTGCACATTTGCAGCTACCATGCCTTTTCTTCCTTCTTCTTCTGTATACTCTACATTATCGCCTTCGCGTAATTCGATACCGTTTAGATTTGATACATGCACAAAGATGTCTTTGCCTGTTTCCTTGTTGGTAATGAATCCAAATCCCTTGGAATCATTGAAAAATTTAACTGTTCCAGTCATTATAAATAAATAAAAATTAAAGTGTAAAGGTAAGGCTTATTATTTCAATCAAAGGAAATAACGTCTTTTATTTCAAAAAGTTACATTTTCTTAATGTTCGTTCTGCTTCTGATTTTCACGCATTTTTTCAAGATTTTCCTTGGTTAACATGTAATCATTAACGTTTTTTCCTTTCCATCGGTAATAAGAAAATAATGGGAAAACCACTAAAAATAAACCTAGCACTCCAAAGCCGATGAGTTTTTGTGAGTACTCAACCTCTAGAATAAAGCCGCAAAATATACTCCCAATAGAAGCAATAAAAGCAATTAGAGTAACACTATGAATTGGTTTCATTTGAAGGTACGTTTTATGATGTAAAATTAATCAATTCTTTACGATAGGCGGTGAGTAATTTGGATTTAGAAATAAATCCATAGTATTTGTTATTTTTAATTACAGGTAAATTCCATGCACCCGAGGTTTGAAATTTTGTCATTACCCGTTCCATAGAGTCTTCATCATAATAGATAATTTCAGGTGGCCTTTGCATAAAGGTTTCTACTGTTGTTGAATTATAAAGTGCCTGCTCAAACATCACAGATCGTATATCATCAAGTAAAATAATGCCCACTAAATTATCCTTATTATCCGTAATAGGAAACAAATTTCTATTTGACTTGGAAACCCCTTCTTTGAGCATTTCTCCTAAGGTCATGCTAGGCTGTAACTTTATAAAATTTTGTTCTATAACCGTATCTAGTTTCATTAGAGTAAGTATACTTTTGTCTTTGTTTTGAGTTATTAAAGCACCTCTTTCTAAAAGCTCTTTGGTATAGATCGTATGGTCCAAACCATTTTTATTTATAATAAATGACATAGATGCTGTAATCATTAGTGGTACGAATAGTTCGTAACCTCCAGTGATTTCAGCAATTAAGAATATAGCAGTTAAAGGCGCATGTAATACACCAGCAATTAGTCCAGCCATGCCAATTAAAGTAAAATTGGCTTCAGATACATTAAACCCTAAACCACAATTATTAATAACCTTAGCAACAACATTACCAAGAGCACTACCCATAACTAATGTCGGGATAATAATTCCACCGGTACCACCTGCAGCAAAGGTTGTGGTCATGGCAATCGCTTTAAAAATGGTGATTCCAAATAATAATCCTATTACAATCCAGATATTGTCCAAATGTTTATCAAAAGGAGTATTGCCTAAGGCTTCAATATCATTTCCAAGCATGAGATTATTTATAAATCCAAAACCTTCACCATAAAGTGGCGGGATAAAGAAAAGCATAATACCAATTGCCAAACCACCTACAATTAGTTTATATCTTGTGGATTTGATTCTGTTGAATATCGATGTAACTCCAAAGTAAATTTTCGAGAAATAAATAGAGGCTGTTCCAGTTGCAATACCTAATAGTAAATAAAATAAAGTGTCTTTAATTGCGAAACGGTCAGTAACATTAAAATCGAACAGAACAGAGTCTCCTAAGAAAAAATAGGATGTTATTACTGATGAAACTGATGCCATGAGCAAGGGTAATAAAGATGCGAAGGTTAAGTCGAGACTAAAAACTTCGATAGCGAAAATAATAGCGGCTATAGGTGATTTAAAAATGGATGCTATAGCACCTGCTGCAGCACATGCGATAAGTAAACTACGCATCTTCCGATCTATATGTAAAAGCCGAATTATATTTGAACTTAAAGCAGATGACGATAGAATGTCTGGCCCTAATAATCCAACCGACCCTCCAAATCCTACAGTAAGTTGTGCGGTTATTAAAGGTAAATAGGTTTTACGCTTACTAATAATGCCATCGCGTTTAGATAAAGCATATAAAATAGAGGGTATAGCGTGTTCACTTGGTTGCTTTGAAATATACTTTGCAAACAGATAGACAAGGAATAACCCAATAATTGGTAAAATAAAATAAATACTATTTTCTGAATGAATAATACCCTGTTCAAAAACTGCTTCAATGGCGAAGGTGATGTTTTTAATAAACACCGAGATAAGTCCAGCAAGTAATCCAATAATTAGACTTAGTAAAAAGACAAAATTTTTCTCTGATATGTGCTTATGCCTCCAAATGAGCAAGCGTTTAAAAAATTTTGATTCCGTTGGCATTGCTTAAATCTAACAAAAAATCCTGCAAGAAGCAGGATTTGATAGTTATGATTTTAAATTCAACTTAAGATTGAGCTCATCGAGCTGTTCTTCATCTATAGGCGCAGGTGCATCTATCATAACATCACGCCCTGAGTTATTCTTTGGAAAGGCAATAAAATCTCTAATTGTTTCTTGCCCTCCTAAAATTGCAACTAATCTATCAAGTCCAAACGCAATGCCGCCGTGAGGAGGTGCGCCATATTCAAAGGCATCCATTAAAAAGCCAAATTGTGCTCTAGCCTCTTCATCCGAGAACCCAAGATGTTTTAGCATAACCGCTTGTGTGGCTTTATCATGAATACGGATTGATCCACCACCAATTTCATTGCCATTTAAAACTAAATCATAAGCATTGGCTTTAACCTCACCTGGTTTTGAGTCTAACAGCTCTAGTTGACCTGGTTTTGGAGAAGTAAACGGATGATGCATGGCATGATAACGTTCTGTCTCTTCATCCCACTCTAAAAGCGGAAAGTCCATAACCCAAAGTGGTGCAAATTCATTTGGCTTACGTAAACCTAGACGCTCAGCCAATTCCATACGTAAGGCACTTAATTGCGCACGCACTTTATTGGTTTCTCCAGAAAGTACACAAATAAGATCTCCTGCTTTTGCGCCAGTAACTTGTGCCCACTTTGCTAAATCTTCTTGGTCATAAAATTTGTCAACGGATGATTTAAAAGTACCATCATCGTTACATCTACAATAAACCATTCCTAAAGCTCCTACTTGTGGACGTTTCACCCAATCAATGAGTTTGTCAATTTCTTTTCTCGTATAAGAATTTCCGCCAGGAACAGCGATGCCTACAACGAGTTCTGCATTTTTATACACATTTAATTCTTTGTGTTTTACAACCTCGTTTAGCGCTCCAAATTGCATCCCAAAACGAATGTCTGGTTTGTCGTTACCATATAAGCGCATGGCGTCTTCATATAGCATTCTAGGGAATTTGTCTACCTCAACACCATTAATTTCTTTTAATAGATGACGAGTTAAACCTTCAAACGTATTTAAGATATCTTCTTGCTCTACAAAAGCCATTTCACAGTCTATTTGTGTGAACTCTGGTTGGCGATCAGCACGTAAGTCTTCATCTCTGAAACACTTTACAATTTGAAAGTATTTGTCCAATCCACCAACCATAAGCAGTTGCTTAAAGGTCTGTGGTGATTGTGGTAGCGCATAAAACTGACCTTCGTTCATTCGTGATGGTACCACAAAATCGCGTGCGCCTTCTGGAGTAGATTTAATGAGATAGGGTGTTTCTACCTCAATAAAACCATCACTAGATAAATAATTACGGACAGCTTGTGCAACTTTATGTCTAAAGATTAAACTTTCTTTTACTGGATTACGACGAATATCGAGATAACGGTATTTCATACGTAAATCATCTCCACCATCAGTGTCGTCCTCGATAGTAAATGGTGGAACAATTGAATTGTTTAGAATGTTTAACTCTGAAACCAATACTTCAATATCTCCTGTTGGAATATTAGGATTTTTTGAAGCGCGTTCTTGAACCTTACCTTTTACTTGAATTACAAATTCACGTCCTAACTTCTGAGCCTTTTGCATAAGGTCTTTCGCAGACTGATCCTCATCAAAATACAATTGCGTAATTCCATATCGATCTCTCAGATCGACATAGATCATAAATCCTTTATCTCTTACACCTTGAACCCAACCAGCTAAAGTAACTTCTTTATTATTGTGAGCAGCTCGTAATTCACCGCAATTATGACTTCTATACATATTCAAAAATTAATCCTGCAAATTTAATCAACTTAAAGGATAATTACTTAAAAAGCCCCAACTATTGTTGAGGCTTTTCTCGCTATTAATCACTTTATAAAAATGAATATATAAAGTTTATTATTTGTCCAAGGCTAGTTGAATATGGTCATCTAGTTGAATATGTTCTTCAGTTTCCTCACTCATTGTTATTAATCCTACTCTATTTTTATACAAACGCATTTTTAGTCGTGTCACTAAATAAAATAAGATTGGAACTACGATTAATGTAAGGAATGTTGCTATGAATAATCCATAGATGACTGTCCAAGCCAAAGGTCCCCAGAAAATGACATTATCACCACCGACATAAATATTTGGATTAAACTCACTAAACAGGGTAAAGAAGTTGATGTTTAGTCCAGTAGCCAACGGAATAAGACCCAAAATTGTAGTAATTGCAGTTAGTAAAACTGGTCTAAGGCGTGCTTTACCTCCTTTGATAATAGCTTCTAAAAGATCCGCTTTTTGAAGGTAGGCTGAACCGTCGAGATCGTTCTCAACTTTTTTACGGTCTATTAATAGTTGCGTGTAATCTAAAAGTACTACACCATTATTTACTACAATTCCAGCAAGAGATATTATACCCATCATGGTCATCATGATTACGAATGCTGAGCCTGTAATTATTAAACCTCCAAATACACCAATTAAACTTAGGAAAATAGCAAGCATAATAATTGCAGGCTTGGATACAGAGTTAAATTGGAAGATTAATATGAAGAAAATTAATCCTAGTCCAGCAAAAAATGCACCCATTAAAAATGACATCTGCTTGTTCTGTTCTTCAATCTGCCCTGTATAGTCAACAGAAACACTTGACGGTTGTTCTTTAAAGTTTTCCATCACAGCCTGAACGTCAGAAACAATTGCTGCCGCATCAGTATAACCAGGCGCTAATGCCGAGTACAGCGTTACCACACGTTTTGTATTTCGGTGTTTTATAGCACTAAATCCAGAGGTGTTTCTTTGCGACGCCAAAGCAGAAACAGGGATTTCCTTAATACGTCCTGATGCCATATCTCTAAACGTTATTTTCTGATTGAATATAGCACTGTTGTTATAGCGATTTTCTTCATTAAATCTTACGTAGATGTCATAGTCTTCACCACCTTCTTTGTAGATGCCAGCTTTAGCGCCAAATACAGCATTACGTAATTGTTGCCCTACTTGTCCTGCAGATACTCCTAACGCACCAGCCTTTTCTCTATCGACAACAACTTGCATTGAAGGTTTGGAACGGTTAACATCTATTTTAAGTTCATCTATTCCAGCAATACTTTTAGAATTAATATAGTCACGCATTTTTTCTGCAGTAGTAATTAACTCTGCATAATCTTCACCTGTTAATTCTAAATTAATTGGTGCTCCAGCAGGTGGTCCAACTGGATCTTTTTCCACAGAAATGGTGACTCCAGGGTATACGTCTTTTAGACTTTCCTGAACCTTTTTATACAACTCATTACTATCGGAACCTTTTCTAAATTTAAACTCCCGCATCGTCGCCGTAATCTTGCCGCGATGTGGCATTTCTGCCTGAGAACCTCCATCTGTCATGGGGTTACCAGACCCTTCCCCAACTTGAGACACAGCACTCTCTGTTAAGAAATTATAATCTTGATGCTTATAGGCCTCTTCATTAATAATTGTATAAACACGTTGTTCTACTTCTTTTGTGATGGCGTTTGTTTTCTTAATGTCCGTGCCTTCTGGATACTCTATATAAACAATAATTTGGTTCGGGGTATTATCAGGAAAAAATTCCACTTTAGTACGTTGGCTCATCATTGATGCAACAAATCCAACCATAGCAAGTATCAATAAAAATGCCGTGCTTAAGGCAATAAAAATTGGTTTTTTACCGCCTAATGCACCCCTTAATATGCGCTCATAAAAACGTTCCCAACGAGGGAGGATTTTGTTTTGGAATCCATTTGCCCAGCTTCTTAAGAACAGACGATACGCCCATAATAAAATTACAGTTACCACCATAACACTGCCTAAGGCTCTGTATTCTCCACCAACAATAATGATGAGTAATCCAATAAGACCTACAACTGCAGAAATTGAAATGATTTGTTTTAAGGTCATTTCTTTGTCTTCTGTAGACATGTATCGCGATACTAGCACAGAGTTGAAAAAGATCGCTACAAATAGGGATGAGCCAAGCACTACAGATAGCGTAATTGGGAAATATTTCATGAACTGTCCCATAACACCTGGCCATAAACCTAATGGAATAAATGCTGCGACAGTCGTTGCTGTAGAGATGATAATTGGGAATGCAATTTCACCAATCCCTTTTTTGGCGGCTTCCATTCGACTCATGCCTTCTTGGTCCATGAGGCGATACACATTTTCAACCACCACAATTCCATTATCGACTAACATCCCAAGACCCATAATTAAACCAAATAAGATCATGGTATTCATAGTGTAGCCTAAAAGATTTAGAATCATTAAGGACATAAACATGGACATGGGGATAGCAAACCCAACAAAAAGTGCATTTTTAAATCCTAGGAAAAACATTAAAACTGTTACAACGAGGATAATTCCGAAAATGATATTATTGACTAAGTCATCAACTTGACCAATCGTCTTCGAAGACTGGTCATTGGATACAGTGACGCTTAAATCTGCTGGAAAATAGTCTTTAATGGCATCCTCTACGATAACCTTTATTTGATCTGAAGCAGCAACCATGTTTTTTCCAGAACGTTTTTTTACATCTAGCATTACAACAGCAGCACCAAACTCTCTAGCATAGGTTGTCTTATCCTCATCTCTAAAATTAATTTCCGCAATATCTTTTAAGTATATCGCATTTCCATTCTCAGATTTTACAACAAAAGATTTGAGTTCATTTGGTGTGTCAATTTCACCTATAACACGGATGGTTCTTCGTTGTCCACTCGAAATTAAATTTCCAGCAGATATGGTCATATTCTCATTAGCAATAGAGTTAGTAATGTCATTAAAACTTACTCTAGCTGCCATCATTTTATAGATGTCAACAGCAACTTCAACCTCTTTATCCTGAGCGCCACGAATATCAACAGCTTTTATTTCGGGAAGACTTTCGATTTTATCTTCTAAATATTCTCCATATGATTTGAGTTTATCGACAGGATAGTCTCCGGAGATATTAATATTAAGAATTGGCATTTCTTCGGACATGCTGAGGTCAAAAATATTAGGCTGAACCTTAGCTCCGTTAAATGTTGGCCAATCCTCACTTGATGTTTCCACATCAACTTCATCCTTTATTTTTTGTTTGGCGGCTTCTACAGTAATATTTTCATCAAATTCTACTGCAATACTTGAATAATCTTCGAGTGATGTAGATTTAATCTCAATAACATTACTTACTGTTTTAATTTTGTCTTCAATCGGTGTTGTAATCAGTTTTTCAATATCTTCTGCAGTGTTTCCAGGAAAAATTGTACTGATGTAAATTTTGGTTTCCTTAATTTCAGGGAAATTTTCTCTTGGCATAGATCTGTAGGCAGATGTACCTAGAATTAATATCACTGCAATAAGCACATACATTGTAGTTTTATTATTAATTGCCCAGGATGCCAAGTGAAATTCTTTATATACTTTTTTTAGTTTATCAGTCATGTTAATAGACTTTTTTGATTAATTAGTTTTACTCTACCTCAAGAATCTTAACTTCTTGTCCATCTTTAACGCTTCGTGCCCCTTCTTCAATGATCTGTGCGCCATTTTCAAGACCTGTTAATACTTCAATATCATCGCCTCGTGTTTTACCAGTAGTAATGATGACTCGACTTACTGCTGCAATACTCTTGTTTTTAGCTGTTGCGATATACACGTATTGTTCTCCATCAGCATTTTCTGAAATAATACTTTGCGGAATTAAAATGGCTTTTTCATTGGTGTAATCATTAATTCTAAGTTTAGCCGTAAGGTTGGGTTTTATACTTTTGTCTTTATTTGGAATTCCGATTTCAACCTTAAACGTTCTATTCGCAGGGTTAATAAAGTTCCCTGCTTGGCGCACTGTAGCAGTGAGGTTTTGGTTTAATACTGGGAAATTTACTTCAACATTTTTTCCAACGGTAACATTGGTTAAATAACTTTCAGGAACATCTGTTTCAATGTACATTGAACCAAGATTTACTAACCTAAATAATTGGGATTGTCCAGGACTTACAACAGTTCCTTGTTCGGTAATAACGTCATCAATAGTTCCAGAGAATGGTGCTCTAACAATGGTCTTACCAATTTGCTTTTGCATTTGGGCAATAGCTTTTTGTTGAGCCTCGTAGTTAGATTTTGCTTGCAAATATTGAATTTCGCTTCCTATTTTTTGATCCCAAAGACGTTTCTGACGATCAAAAGTTGTTTTTGCTAAATCTGCTTGAATCTGCATTTGAGCGAGTTGCTGTCCTAAGCCACCATCGTCAATTTTTGCAAGCGCTTGTCCTTTTCTAACGGTTTCTCCTTTTTGAACATACACTTTAGTTAGCACACCAGAGTACTCAGGATGGATAACAATGTTCTGTTTAGTCATAACATTACCCTGAAGTTCAACAAAATGTTCAAATTTTATTTCTTTGGTGGTAATGGTTGTAACTAATGGTACTTTTAACTGTGGGTTTAGTTCGTTGATTTTTTCATCCAAGGCCTTTAATTGCGCGTCTATTTGTTGTTGCTGCCCACTTAATTCTGTCTTTTTTGCACGTAACTGCTCTAAGCTGCCAGAGGAAACTAAATCTTCTACTGCCATCGATTTGTTATCTCCTGCACATGAAACTAACAATAAGATTACAACGCTTAGTTTGATTATATTTTTCATTTTCAATTGATTTTTAAAAGTTGGATGTGTTGTTTGTAATGGTTTCTAGTTCTGCTTTACTACTAATAACATTCAGCATAGTTTGTAACAACTCTTGTTGTGCAGTATAAAGTTGAGTCTGAGCTTGCCTTAATTCGAAACTCGAACCTATACCTTCAAAAAATTTTGTTTCATTTTTAAGTTCTATGCGTTCGGCCAGAGCTAAATTTTGTTTTTTGTTAAAGTAATCCTCAGTTGCAAATTTGTAGTTGCTTTTGGCCGTTGCAATTTCAAGCTTTAAACGCTGCTCTGTTTCAGTAAGATCATCTTTAGATTTTTCAAGATTAATTTTAGCGCGCTGTGTAGCTGCACTTCGACCTCCCGAACTAAAAATAGGTAGGTTTAAATTAAAACCAAAAGACGAAAATCCAGCCCAATCTTGTTGGTTTTCAAAGAAGGTAAATTCATCTGAAAATCCTAAATAACCTCCATTAATAAAGGCGCTTAATTGCGGTAAGGCTTTACTTTTTTCAAGTTTTAACAAGAGTTCTTTAGATTTACGATCATTTTCCGCTATTTTATAATCTAAGGTTTCAGTTACATCACTGTCTTGAGTTAAAGGTTCTAATGAAATATTCTTTTGAGTTAGGTCCTCTAAATTTTCAGATAAGATAACATCCGCATTATAATCAATACCTAGTGTAATATTGAACATTTGATAGGCTATACCACGTAATCTTTTAGCATTATTTAAGTTACTTTCAAGGTTGGAAAGTGTTATTTGTAATTGCTCAACACTTTCTTCTTCTTCTAAACCGTTTTCAAAAATTTTGGTTGTTTCGTCTAAGTTCTTTTGAAGTACGGTAATATTTTTTTCATAAATTAAAACGCTCTCCTCAGATAAGAGTACATTGCCATAAGCATTTATAACCCCCTTTCTAACTTCAAGATCGGTCTTGTCTTTGGCATTCTTCGAAATTTCTAAAAATACTTTTGCCGATTGAAGACCAACTAGATAGGAACCGTCAAATAATAGCTGACTTACAGTTGCTGTGGCATTGACGTTTTGCTTTGTGCCAAAAATTACCTCAGTGAAACCGGGTTCAATTTCAGGAATACCTGTTGGTGATGACAATTCACTATAATATTCATCTAGGTTTCTGATCTGACTAAAAGGATCAAAAAAGGCATTTGGTAATAAGGATACTTGTTGTTTTAAAAAGTTTTGATAATTAACTGTGGCGTTAATTTGGGGTAATCCAGTTGCTGTTGTTTCCCATTTTTGCTGTTTTGCCGCTTCAATGTCTCTAGAGGCATTCTTAGCTTGTCGATTATTTTCTAGTGCATAGTCTATGGCTTCTTGCAATGTAAAGGTAGACGGGACATCTTGAGCAAAACCAAAACTAATGGTGATTAGTAATAGAAAAATTGCTGTATTTTTCATGATTTATATTTATGATTGATTTTCTGTTATAAACTGATTTAATATGGTAAAACCTTTCTCCGTTACAATGGCTCTTAAGTGGTATTCTAGGTAGCTTTCCATTAGATATTCCATGTTAAATTCTTCAGGTGGAAAGAACATATTATCCTTAATGCCTGTCATCCCAGTGAAATACATTCTTGAAATAAAATTAACATCAATATTATCTCTAAATACTCCAGTATTTACTCCTTGTTGTAGACTCTCTTGTACCGAATTATGCATTTTTTCAAACTGCTTAAACTTTAATTGACTGTGTATCAAAGGATAGTACTTCTTTAACTGATACTGTGGTGAGGTTTTTTCATTCTTTAAATGTTGCATCACAAACATTTTAATGGAATACAATTCTTCAATGGGATTTGGTGCATTATCGCAAATATCATCAATACCATCACAAATCGTATCAAATAGATGAAATGTCACTGCTTCAACCAACTTTGTTTTATTACTAAAATGCACATATATGGTTTTTTTTGAGATTCCAAGTTCGTTGGCAATATCATCCATGGTTACACTTTTAAAACCAAGTGTAAGAAACAGCTCTGTTGATTTGTGTATTATTTTATCTCTCATAATCAGTCCGCAAA
The DNA here is from genome assembly GCF_013213975.1 of Winogradskyella sp. Classification (GTDB taxonomy): domain Bacteria; phylum Bacteroidota; class Bacteroidia; order Flavobacteriales; family Flavobacteriaceae; genus Winogradskyella. Next base: position 16,203 of record NZ_JABSST010000028.1, on the reverse strand, counting down.
TGTACGTATGGAAACTTTAAAAACAATAAAAGTTTCCATAGTTTTAGTAATTATTTAACACAGGTAACATTAGCTTCAAAAAGGAGTAAAGGTTATTTTTGTTTTATGCAAAACATTGAAGCCTACCAAAAGTCTTTTATAACCTATTTAGAGGATTTCGCCCTTGCCAAAGAGCCTGAAAATCTTTACGAGCCAATAAATTATATCTTAAAACTCGGCGGAAAACGGCTGCGTCCTGTTTTGACGTTAATGACCTCAGAAATTTTTGGGACAGCTGCGGATAACGCTATGAATGCTGCCTTATCTATTGAGGTGTTTCATAATTTTTCATTAATCCATGATGACATTATGGATGACGCACCATTACGAAGAGGTAAACCTACTGTTCACGAAAAGTGGGATTTAAACACTGGAATACTGTCTGGCGATGCTATGCTTATTTTGGCCTATCAGTTATTTGAAAATTATGAACCACAAATTTTTCAAGCCTTAGCCAAGTTATTCAGTAAAACGGCATTAGAAGTCTGTGAGGGTCAGCAATATGATATCGATTTTGAAACAAGAAGTGATGTTACAATCTCAGAATATTTAAAAATGATTGAATACAAAACTGCCGTTTTGGTTGGTGCAGCAATGAAAATGGGTGCTATTGTAGCTGAAGCTTCAACTGAAGATCAAGAGACCATTTATGATTTTGGGCGTTATTTGGGAATTGCTTTCCAGTTACAGGATGATTACTTAGATGCGTTTGGTGATCCAGAAACATTTGGAAAACAAGTAGGAGGAGATATTATAGAGCATAAAAAAACGTATCTCTATCTTAAAACCATGGAATTGGGAACTGAATACCAGAGAAAGAACTTGTTGAATACTATTTCAGATGATATGCTTTCCGCTGATAAAAAGGTAGAGGAAGTAAAGCAATTATTTATAGACTCGGGTGCAGCTAAAGCGACTCAAAGTGCGGTTAAAGCGTATACAGACAAGGCTTTTTCAGTTCTAAACGGCTTAAACATCACTTACAAAAAGAAAAAAATACTTCAACGTTTTGGTGAACAACTAATGAATAGACGCGTCTAATGAAACTGCCGCTTTATTTTGAAGATCTTATTGCTCAGGCGACGCAACTTCAGCTTTATAAAAAGCTAATTATTCAATTAAATAAAGATTTGCTTCTTGCCAATATTGACTTGGAATTTAGTGAAGAAACGAATCCTTTGAGTTTAAAACTGGTGCTCAAGGATATGGTTTTAGATTTACTTCACAATAAATTTTCAGATTACCTCAATTTACTTTATCAAGTCGATGTGTCAGAAAAAACGGTGCAAGCTTTAGATGGTCGCGATATGGTTCTGCTTTCAGAAGATATTACCTTTTTAATTCTTCAACGCGAGTGGCAAAAAGTGTGGTTTAAATCTAAATACTCCTAAAACCAAAATCTTACAAAGGGCATCCACGCTTGATTTAGGATGCTTTTATCTTGGTCATATAGGACATCATACCTAACCCCAAAGGTCATATTTCTATTGCGATAACCAATACCAAGAAATAATGCTGGATACCAATAGTTATCGTCTGCATTAGCTACAAATTGTTCGTCAAAATCTCTATTAACATAAAGCTGTTCGAACTCGGTTGAAATTTGGAGTTCTTGGAACGGATTAAATAATCCAATAACACTACCTCCTAAAACCGTAGACTTAAAAGTATCACGCTGGGAACTGTATTGAAAATTCAGACCAATTCCTGATGAGACATACTCGTTATGGCGGTAGATGGCAGCAGGTGCTAATGTGCCGCTAAAAAAACCATTTCCAAAATTAAGTCCAATACCGCCACCAAACTGAACATTATTCCAAAAATTATGGTCTTTAATTGTGTCATTTTGAGCCAAGCTAGAATAGCTTGCAGAAAGCAAAAAGGTCATACCAATTATCAGTTTTGCGGAATATTTCATGACTGTATTTTTAACGGTAAAAAGGGTTGTTTTCTAATTGTTATAAATATAATAAAACCAAGGCTATTTTTGTTAAAAGTTGTATTTTTGAAGAAATTTTGTTGAAACGACAATGGTTTATAAAAAGTAATGGATAAATATTCCTTTCTCAACGCTGCACATACAGCATATTTTGCTGATTTATACGACCAATACTTAAAAAATCCCGATACTATAGAACCAAGCTGGCGCGCCTTTTTTCAAGGGTATGATTTTGGCTCAGAGCACTATGGCATGGAGGGTGAAATTGTTGAAGGTGTTTCTACGCAAATACCTGAACAACTTCAAAAGGAATTTCAGGTTGTTAAACTTATAGACGGTTACAGAAGCCGAGGACATTTGTTTACAAAAACAAATCCTGTTCGTGCAAGACGTAAATATGCGCCAACATTAGAGATTGAGAATTTCGGGTTATCAAAAAGTGATTTAAATACTGTTTTTTCTGCTGGAGAAATAATTGGAATAGGTGCTAAGACCTTACAGGTTATAATAGATCATTTAGAACGAATTTATTGCGATTCAATTGGTGTTGAATATATGTACATTCGAAAGCCTGAAGAGATTGATTGGATACAGAAAAAATTAAATATAAATGATAATCATCCCCAATTTTCTGCGGATGAGAAGAAAAATATTTTAAGAAAGTTAAATGAAGCTGTTTCTTTCGAGAATTTTTTACACACAAAATATGTTGGTCAAAAACGCTTTTCTTTAGAAGGGAATGAATCTTTGATTCCAGCTTTGGATGCCATGATTGAAACGGCTGCTGAATACGGCGTCAAAGAGTTTGTAATGGGTATGGCTCATCGTGGCCGTTTGAGTACACTTACAAATATTTTCGGAAAATCAGCTAAAGATATTTTTAGTGAGTTCGATGGAAAAGACTACGAAGAAAAAGTATTTGATGGTGATGTAAAATACCATTTAGGTTGGACTAGTGACCGTGAGACAGACTCTGGTAAGAAAATTAATTTAAGTATTGCTCCAAACCCTTCGCACCTCGAGACGGTAGGTGCTGTTGTTGAAGGGATTTCGCGTGCAAAACAGGATAAAAATGAGATAGAAGACGCCTCTCAAGTATTACCTATAGTAGTTCACGGGGATGCTGCTATTGCCGGTCAAGGATTAGTGTATGAGGTCGTTCAGATGGCACAGTTGGATGGGTACAAAACAAATGGTACGATTCATATTGTTGTTAATAATCAGATTGGGTTTACGACCAATTATTTAGATGGTAGATCCAGTACCTATTGTACAGATATCGGTAAAGTGACCTTGTCACCAGTGCTACACGTAAATGCAGATGATGCCGAGTCGGTAGTGCATGCAACCTTATTTGCCTTACATTTTAGAATGAAGTTTAAGCGTGATGTATTTATTGATTTATTGGGTTACCGAAAGTATGGCCATAATGAAGGAGATGAACCAAAGTTCACACAACCTTTATTATATCAAGCCATCGCCAAGCATAAAAATCCAAGAGACATCTATGCTGAGCGATTAATTGCTGAAGGCATTATTGGTAAAGACCATGTCACTAAAATTGAAAAGGAATACAAAGATAAATTAGAGGAAAAGCTTGAGGATTCTCGTAAGATTGAGAAGACCGTCATTTCGCCTTTTATGCATGAGCAATGGAAAGATTTTGCACGTGTAGATGAAAAAGAAATGATGAAGCCGGTAGAAACGAAAGTGTCTAAAGAATTATTGGCAGATGTTACTAAAGTAATATCTAACTTACCTAAAGATAAAAAGTTTATAAGAAAAATCCAGCGATTGGTAGAATCCCGACAAAAGATGTTCGATGAGGACCGATTAGATTGGGCCATGGCCGAACATTTAGCATATGGTACACTTCTGGCTGAAGGATTTAATGTAAGGATATCAGGGCAAGATGTAGAACGTGGTACGTTTTCTCACAGGCATGCTGTGGTCAAAGTTGAAGATAGTGAGGAAGAAATTATATTGCTAAAGAACGTAGACGAAAATCAAGGACAGTTTAATGTCTTTAATTCACTTCTATCAGAGTATGGTGTTGTTGGTTTCGATTATGGATATGCTATGGCAAGTCCAAATACTTTAACAATTTGGGAAGCACAATTTGGAGACTTTAGTAATGGTGCTCAAATTATGATCGACCAATACATTTCTTCTGGCGAGGATAAATGGAAAACGTCGAATGGTCTTGTTATGTTGCTGCCTCATGGTTATGAAGGTCAGGGAGCGGAACATTCTTCTGGTAGAATGGAACGTTATCTTCAGGTATGTGCAAAAGATAATATGTTTGTTGCAGATTGTACAACTCCGGCCAATATGTTTCATTTACTGCGCAAGCAAATGAAAGCCAAATACAGAAAACCATTGGTTGTTTTTACACCAAAGAGTTTGTTGCGTCATCCAAAGGTAATATCAACTGTAGATGAATTTACTAATGGTGGTTTTCAAATGTTAATAGATGATGAAAAAGCCAAACCAACCAAGGTTAAAACCCTAGTTTTTGTTACTGGAAAGTTTTATTATGATTTATTAGAGGAGCAAGAAAAATTAGGTAAAGACGATATGGCCTTAGTAAGAATTGAGCAACTATTTCCATTACCTGTAGAAGATATTAGAGCAGTTATTAAAAAGTATAAAAATGCAGATGATATAGTTTGGGCACAGGAAGAGCCTCGTAATATGGGAGCATATAGTCACATGCTCATGCATTTAGAAGAAGCAAGAGGATGGAGAGCTGCTAGTAGAAGACCATATGGAGCTCCTGCAGCAGGAAGCGCTGTAAGATCAAAAATTAGACATCAACAAGTAATAGATTACGTTTTTGATAAATCAAAAAGTAATCAAAGAAATTAAATAAATACAACTCAAAATAGAGCTTAAATAATAATGCCCATGATTTTAGAAATGAAAGTGCCTTCACCAGGCGAATCAATTACTGAGGTAGAAATTGCAGAATGGTTAGTCCAAGATGGAGATTATGTGGAGAAGGATCAAGCTATTGCAGAAGTCGATAGTGATAAAGCAACCTTAGAGTTACCAGCTGAAGCGAGTGGAACTATAACTTTAAAAGCTGAAGAAGGAGATGCAGTTGAGGTTGGCGCTATTGTTTGTTTAATCGATACTAGTGCTGAAAAACCTGAAGGGAGTTCTGATGCTCCGGCTAAAGAAGAAGCAAAGGCTGAAGCTCCTAAAGAAGACGTAAAACCTGTAGCTACTGAATCCAAAACTTATGCTACAGGAACGCCAAGTCCAGCAGCTAAAAAGATTTTAGAAGAAAAGGGTATAGAGTCAAGCTCAGTTTCTGGAACAGGGAGAGATGGACGCATAACAAAAAACGATGCTGTTAAGGCAACACCATCAATGGGTACTCCTTCAGGAGGAAGTCGTGGAACTTCACGAAGTAAGATGTCAATGTTACGTCGTAAAGTTGCAGAGCGTTTAGTTGAGGCTAAAAATACAACGGCAATGTTAACCACATTTAATGAGGTTGATATGACACCAATTTTTGACTTACGTAAACAATATAAAGAAGAATTTAAAGCCAAGCACGGTGTGAGTCTTGGTTTCATGAGTTTCTTTACACTTGCAGTAGTACGGGCATTAAAGATGTATCCTGCAGTGAATTCAATGATAGATGGTAAGGAAATGATTTCTTACGATTTTTGTGATATCAGTATTGCCGTTTCTGGTCCTAAAGGATTAATGGTTCCAGTCATTAGGAATGCAGAAAATTTAACGTTTAGAGGAGTAGAGTCAGAAGTTAAACGTTTAGCATTAAGGGCAAGAGATGGTCAAATTACAGTTGATGAAATGACTGGTGGAACATTTACCATTTCAAATGGTGGTGTTTTTGGTAGTATGTTATCTACACCAATTATCAACCCTCCTCAAAGTGGTATTTTGGGAATGCATAATATTGTGGAACGTCCAGTTGCAGTAGATGGTAAAGTAGAAATTAGGCCAATCATGTATGTGGCCTTATCTTACGATCATAGAATAATTGACGGAAAAGAATCTGTAGGTTTCCTTGTAGCGGTTAAGGAGGCACTAGAAAATCCAGTTGAATTGTTAATGAGTAACAATCCAATTATGGCCTTAGAAATGTAATATTCAATAAAAATTTACATAAAAAAAGCGCAATTCTAATAGGACTGCGCTTTTCTACTCCCACACACGTATAAGAGTTTCTAACTAACTTAATTAAAAAGATTAACAGCGACGTTCGCTGAGATTACTATGATAGAACTTATAACTAAAAGTATGATGCACAGTTTATCTTTTTTTGTGATATTATCTTTTGTGGGTTGCATATAAAATTTTTTAAAAAAGACTCTTAACATTCAAAATATCAGAATCTTTGAATATTTAATTTGAGGCATTGTTGATTAATAGCGCTGCTAAATTCAGAATAATAATAATGTGATACTATACGTAACCTTACGTATTTTTTGTTAGATAATAAGAAAAAGCCTCAGACTTGCGCCCAAGGCTTTATAATCCCCTAAGAACTAATTAATAGCTCGTTATTAACCCTTAATTAATAACACTGCTAAATTCAGAAATATTTTGATGTAACAATATACGTAACCTTACGTATTTTTAGGATAAATAGTTTTCATTTTCCTTTACCCAAATTAGCAAGCTATTAGGTGATTTACCAATCTCTAACTTCCTGATAATATTGCTTTTATGCTTCTCAACAGTCCTTGGGGATATGAATAACTTCTCTCCAATTTCTCTCGCAGTCTTATTTTGGGTGATTAATTTTAATACTTTTAATTCTGTTTTAGTAATTAGACCTAGTTTATCTGGGGTTTGATTTACTTGGATGTAGGCTAATAATTCAGGACTAAAATATGGGATGTTTTTGAGAACAGACGTAATGCAATTTTCAATTTCAACTAGGGCAAATTCTTTCAATACATAGCCATAGACACCTAGCGCTTTTGCTTTGTTGTAAATTTTCTCTTCTTTCTCAAAGGTGATAAGAATGATTTTGGTGTTAAGGTTTTCGTTTTTACACTTTTCGGCAATCTGTAAACCGGTTAAAAATGGCATGCGAATATCTAAAATAGCAATATCTGGAGTATGGGCTTTTATTAATGCATACGCCTGTTTTCCATTTTTAGCGCTCGCCAAGACATTATAATTATTTTCAATCAGAAATTCCTGCAGTCCTTTGAGCACCAAGGGGTGGTCATCAGCGATTATTAATGATGGGTTCATTTTACTATTATTCAACTAGGGATTTAAATATACTAAGAATCTTCGGGAGATGAAACTTCCTTCAGTTTTAAATAGAGGTACTTTTTTTCATAATCAATAATAGCTTTTCCTTTTTTAAGAACATCCGCTCCAATAATGCCATCTACAGCATCAGCATTATGGTTAATCAATCCCATATTAACATGAGATAAATTGAAAAGAATAAGTGCAATTCTATTTTTCTGCCAAGTTCCTATTTTTAAATGATTAGATTTAGAAATTTGTGTAAACATATCAGAAGCACCAGCACCAACAGCTTTTATATCAGAATCCTTAACTTTTAGATTAAATCGGTTAATAGCCTCAAACCCAACACAACTGCTCGAAGCTCCTGTATCTAGAATAAAGCGACCTTTAACTCCATTTATAGTTGCTTTTATTTCAAAATGGTTGGTTTTAGTAAGTTTCAGCTTAATTTTTGAATATCCTTTGGCTAGGAGAAAATCTTTAAGTGCATCCATTTTTAGAATTTGTGTAAATATAAGACTCTAAACGGTTATTTTTGCGCTATGATTATAACAGATACGCATACGCACTTGTATAGTGAAGCCTTTCAAGAGGATCGTTCAGTAGCAATAGAAAGGGCTATTGATGCTGACATAAAGCGCTTTTTTATTCCAGCAATAGATTCCACATACACGGATGCCATGTTAGAACTTGAGTTAGCCTATCCCGAAAATATATTTCTTATGATGGGTTTACATCCTACACATGTTAAATCTAATTATAAAGATGAATTACGTCATGTCGAGCACATGTTAGAAAGCAGATCATTTTATGCTGTAGGTGAAATTGGAATTGATTTGTATTGGGATAAGAGTACTTTAGATATTCAAATTGAAGCATTTAGGTACCAAATCAATTTGGCTAAAAAATATTCATTACCAATTGTTATTCATTGCAGGGAGGCATTCGATGAAATTTTTGAGGTGTTAGAATCTGAAAAGTCTGATGGTATATTCGGGATTTTTCATTGTTTTACAGGTACTTTAGAGCAAGCTCAAAGAGCAATTTCTCATAATATGAAGCTTGGAATAGGTGGAGTAGTTACTTTTAAAAATGGTAAAATTGATCAATTTATAAATCAAATAGATCTTAAGCATATTGTTTTAGAAACCGATTCACCTTACTTGGCACCAAAACCTTACAGAGGTAAGCGCAATGAAAGTTTGTATATCCTTAAAGTTTTAGAAAAATTATCAGAACTTTATAAAGTGAGTATCGATGAAATTGCTTCAATTACAACTGCAAACTCCAAACAAATTTTTGGTATTTAGATCATGCATAAACCCAACATACTTTTAATATACACAGGTGGTACTATTGGCATGGTAAAAAATCCCAATACAGGTGCACTAATAGCATTTGATTTTGATAGTATTCTTAATAAGATACCTGAGCTACGATTGTTAGATTGTCAAATTGAAACTATTTCATTTGATGAGCCTATAGATTCTTCAAATATGAATCCAGAGTATTGGGCGGATATTGCGGCTGTCATTGGAGATAACTACCATGATTTTGATGGTTTTGTTGTTTTGCATGGAAGTGATACTATGAGTTATTCAGCATCAGCATTAAGTTTTATGCTAGAGAACTTAGCAAAACCTGTTATTTTCACAGGGTCTCAACTGCCGATAGGTGATTTGAGAACTGACGCTAAAGAAAATATGATAACATCAATTCAAATGGCATCCTTACAAAAGGATGGCGAACCAGTGATTAGAGAAGTTGGACTTTATTTTGAATACAAGTTATATCGTGGTAATAGAACAACCAAAATAAATGCCGAGCATTTTCAAGCGTTTGAATCACTCAATTATCCCAATTTAGCAGAATCTGGTGTTCATCTAAATGTAAATGATGAATATTTGTGGAGGACTGAGGAAGAATCTGGATTAATTGTTAGAACCAAAATGAATAAAAGCGTAGGTATTCTTAAACTTTTCCCAGGAATTTCTGAGCCTTATATTGCATCTATTATAAATAGTAAAGCTTTAAAAGGATTAGTGCTTGAAACTTATGGATCTGGTAACGCTACAACTGAAGATTGGTTTATTGATCTTATGAAAGGCGCCATTGATAATGGGTTACATGTTGTTAATGTTACGCAATGCTCAGGAGGAAGTGTAATTATGGGGCAATATGAAACTAGCTCTCAACTAAAATCGATAGGAGTCATCTCAGGAAAAGACATAACCACCGAGGCTGCCATTACAAAATTAATGTATTTATTAGGTGAGGGTGTCAACGCTACAGATTTCAAGGAAATTTATGAAACGCCATTACGTGGTGAAATGTCCTAAAATTAACGGTGCAAATTTTAGTGTTTAAAGTTTTTTTTGTTATTTGGCACCACTGTAATAATTACGTTTAAGATTTAAAGAGAGGTGGCCGAGTGGTCGAAGGCGCACGCCTGGAAAGTGTGTATACTCCAAAAGGGTATCGAGGGTTCGAATCCCTTCCTCTCTGCTTATATTTTAAAAGGATGTTACATTATTTTTTTTATCTTTAACACTTTAACTAATAAAATTAAGATTAATAACAATGAAAAGATTATTTTCTATCCTTGCCATGACATGTTTAATGGCGATCGGAACTGTTAATGCCAATGCAACTACATTAGCCACTACAACAGCGACAGTAACTACTAGTGTGACTCAGAGTGAAGCACCAGCAGAAGAATTGGGCTTCCATCAAGAATTAAAAAAGCGTTTTATCGAGGGTGGTCCTGGATTTATGGGGATCGTACTACTATGTTTAATTCTTGGACTAGCTATTGCTATAGAGAGAATTATCTTTTTAAATCTATCAACTACCAATTCTAAAAAATTAACTCAGGACGTCGAAGATGCGCTTTCATCAGGTGGTATCGAAGCAGCTAAAGAAGTTTGTAGAAATACAAAAGGTCCTGTTGCATCTATTTTCTATCAAGGTTTAGACAGAGCTGATGAGGATATAGATGCCGCTGAAAAGGCAGTGGTTGCTTACGGTGGAGTTCAAATGGGACAATTAGAAAAGAATGTGTCATGGATATCATTATTTATAGCATTAGCACCAATGCTTGGTTTCATGGGTACAGTAATTGGTATGATTAAGGCTTTTGATAAAATTGAGGCTGCAGGTGATATGCAACCATCATTAGTAGCAGGTGGTATTAAAGTAGCACTTTTAACAACAGTATTCGGTCTTATTGTGGCTATTATTCTTCAAATCTTCTACAATTATATTATCGCTAAGATTGATAGTATTGTAAATGACATGGAAGATGCTTCCATTACGTTAATGGATTTACTAGTAAAACACAAAAAATAATAAAGACCATAATAGATTATGTTACACAAAATATTTAAAATAGTTGCTATTGTTTTAAGCTTAGCAGGTGTTATTTTCCTAGCGAGAATAATAGCTGCGGGAGATGAAGCAATAGAGACAGGTGAGAAAGCTGGCTTGGTTGATCCTATAGCTTCTGTAGCTTACATCATCTTAGGTTTAGTGCTAGCATTTGTAGTGGTTTTTGTTGTCAAAAATCTATTTACAAATACTGCAGGCCTGAAAAATACGTTAATAGGAGTAGGAGCATTTGCTGCTGTACTAATAATCTCCTATGTAATGGCAGGCGGAGATGAATTGAAATACAGATTAGAAGACGGATTTGCTACTGACGCACAATCTCAGATGGTTGGAGCAGGACTTACAGCATTCTACATTCTAATTGTAGTTGCAGCTTTAGCAATGATTTTCTCCGGAGTTAAAAAGGTAATTAGTAAATAATAAGATATGGCAAAAAGAGCAGCACCAGAAGTAAATGCGGGATCAATGGCTGACATTGCCTTCTTGCTTCTTATCTTCTTCTTAGTTACAACAACTATAGAAAAGGATAAAGGATTATTAAGAAGTTTGCCACCTATCGATGATTCAGAAGTTGAACCACCAATTATCAAGCAGAAAAATCTCTTTACTGTAAACATAAATCGTCAAAATCAATTACTTGTAGAAGAGGAATTGATGGAATTAAAAGATTTAAGACAAGCAGCAATTGATTTCTTGGATAATGGCGGTAGTGAAAACGCTGAAGGTCAAAAATGTGATTATTGTCAAGGAAATAGGGATGCAGCGTCATCCGACCATCCTGATAAAGCCATCATATCTATGAAGCACGATAGGGAAACGACGTATGAGCAGTATATGGATGTACAGAACGAATTGGTCGCAGCTTACAATTTCTTAAGAGAAAGAGAAGCAAAGCGCTTATATAAGAAGTTTTATCCAGATGCAGAGAATGTCTATCGAGCTATGCTTGATGAAAAGGAGAAGAATCAATTTAGTAAAGACACTATTCTTAACGGTAGAATAGAAGTTATTAAGAAACTTTATCCGATGAAATTATCTGAAGCAGAACCAGATAAAAATTAAAACAAAACAATTATGTCAAAGTTTAAAAAAGGAAAACAAGGGGACTTACCAGCGATTTCAACAGCATCTTTGCCAGATATTGTATTTATGTTGCTTTTCTTTTTCATGGTAGCAACTGTAATGCGAGATAGTAGCTTAATGATTGATAATATTTTACCTAGCGCAGATCAGGTAGAAAAGCTAAAAAAAGATAGAACAGCTTTTATATATGCAGGGAAACCAAGTGCACAGTTTAAGCAATTAGGTACAGAACCTGTAATTCAATTTAATGATGCTATAATTGATGTCGATGAAGTGAAGCCAAGTGTTATTGCTGCACAGCAAGAATTAACAGAAGAATTGCAACCTAAATTCGTTGTTGGATTAAAGGTTGATAAAGACACGCATGCTGGCTTAGTTTCTGATGTTAAACAAGAACTTAGAAAGGCAAATACATTAAAAGTTATGTATATCGCTAATGTTAAAACCGAATAAGTTAGAACTTAATTTTATATTGAAAACGCCTTGAGTAATCAAGGCGTTTTTTATTAACTTTCAATAATAGATTTTGTAGTTTTAACTTATGAAGTTACTATGCTTTTATACCATCATTCTCTTTAGTGTTTTAGGATATTCTCAAACAGATAATGACTTTACAGATAAGTCTGAATTATATAAAAATTATCGTGAAGATCAATTTTATGTTTCGGTTACTTATAATCTGCTTAATTTAAAGCCTAATAATGTAAATCAGAACGGATTTTCCTCAGGTTTTCATTTTGGCTTTATAAGAGATATGCCAATAAATGAAAAGAGAAATTTCGCTATTGGTTTAGGATTAGGTTTGTCTTCTAATTCGTTCAATCAAAATATTGCTATAACAGAAGCCAATAATACTGTAGTTTACAATATAATTGATGAGCGAGAAGTAAATGTTTCAAAGAATAAGTTTACTACTTACTTAGTCGAAGTTCCTTTAGAGATCAGATGGAGAACTTCTACATACGCAGAATATGATTTTTGGCGAATTTATGCTGGTGTAAAATTTGGATACCTCTTATACAATAGCACAAAACTAAATTCTGATAATGGTAACGTAAAATTGTCAAATATAGATGATTTTAACAAACTGCAGTACGGAATTACTTTAAGTGCGGGCTATGGTACATGGAATTTCCACGTGTACTATGGTTTAAATTCTATTTTTGATGATTCTGCAAAACTCAACGGTCAGTCTATAGATATGTCATCCTTAAAACTAGGCTTAATGTTTTACATATTATAGCCAATAATTCATTAAGATAAGTTGAGGAAAAAGGCCTGTAAAAATCCCAATAATCAACTCTTGATTTGTATGCGCCTTAAGGTGTAATCTTGATGTTGCAATAGCTCCTAAAATTAGCATCATTAATGCAATAGTTCCATTGATATTAATTTGGAAATGAATTCCAATAGCCACAGCAAACATAAAAAAGCCTGAAGCTGCAATCATATGTATGCTTGCCTTTACTTTAAAAATTGCCATTATTAAGCAGGCCAGTGTTGAGTACAAAATACCCAAGAAAAAATAATAAAGCTCAATTATTTCATTTGGGGTTAAAACTCTAATTAATATAAGTGTGATTATAACGCAATTTATCACTAAAGGGATTAAGCGCTCTTTTGTACTTTTTAAATAAATGGTATCCACCCTGTTAATAGTTTTAAGTAAAAAAAATAGCAGTATAGGTAATATTATGGTGAGTATAATGATTGAAAAGATTTTAGCATTCTGCAGCGGTTTAGGAATAAATCGCGGAGTTTTATGAAAGTAAAACAACACGCCTAAAAGGGGCATGATTAATGGATGAAAAACAAACGATATACTTTTAAGAATAAAATCTTTCATCCGATTGAGTTAATTAAAGTTCTTTTCTCAAACGTGCAACAGGGATATCGAGCTGTTCTCTATACTTCGCGACAGTTCTTCTGGCAATTGGATAGCCTTTTTCTTTAAGAATTTTAGAAAGTGCCTCGTCGGTGAGTGGTTTCTTTTTATTTTCCTCTTCGATAACCGTCTCTAAAATTTTCTTTATCTCTCTAGTTGAAACTTCTTCACCCTGATCATTGGTCATGGATTCAGAAAAGAATTCCTTTATCAATTTGGTGCCATAAGGGGTATCTACATATTTACTATTAGCAACACGCGATACGGTCGAAACATCCATATCAATCTCGTCGGCAATATCTTTTAAAATCATAGGACGCAACTTGCGTTCATCACCACTCAGAAAGTATTCTTTTTGATAATGCATAATAGCACTCATAGTCACAAATAAAGTTTGTTGACGCTGTCTTACTGCTTCAATAAACCACTTAGCCGCATCTAATTTTTGCTTAATAAAAAGAACAGCATCTTTTTGTGCTTTTGATTTTTCCTTGGTGTCTTTATACCCCTTGAGCATATTATTATACTCTCTTGATACGTGAAGTTCAGGCGCATTACGTCCATTAAGGGTAAGCTCGAGTTCTCCATCGACAATTTTTATTGCAAAGTCTGGAACAATATGCTCAACAATTTTATTATTTCCAGCATAGGAGCCACCTGGCTTTGGATTTAGGCGTTCAATTTCTTCAATGGCATCCCTAAGTTGCTCTTCATCAATACTAAATTTATGCATTAACTTGTTATAATGCTTCTTAGTGAATTGCTCAAAAGCCTTATCAATAATCGCAGAAGCTAACTCAATATCGGGATTTTGTTCTTTGCGATTTAACTGAATACTCAAACACTCTTGAAGATTACGAGCACCAACACCTGCAGGATCTAACTGATGTACAACCTCGAGAACTTTTTCGACCTCCTTTTCAGTGGTATAAACATTTTGAGTAAAGGCTAAATCATCTGTTATATCAGATAAAGAACGGCGTATGTAGCCACTCTCATCTACACTACCTACTAAGAAATATGCAATGTCTTGATCTTGTTTGGAGAGTCTAAACGTATTAAGTTGATTAATTAAATGTTGCGTAAATGAAGTACCAGCCGCATACGGAACATTTTTTTCTTCATCATCTACACTATAATTATTGGCTTGTGTACGATAATCAGGAATTTCATCATCACTTAAATATTCATCTACGTTGATATCACCAGCATCAATCGTATCACTGTCATTATATTCATCTGATGAGTTGTCGAAATCATCATAATCATCTTCCGAGTTATCAGATTCCTTTCCGGTATCTAATGCAGGATTTTCTTCGAGTTCTTGTTTTAAACGTTGCTCAAAAGCTTGTGTAGGTAGCTGAATCAGCTTCATAAGTTGAATCTGCTGAGGCGATAACTTTTGAGAAAGTTTAAATTGAAGAAATTGCTTTAATGACATATATAAATATAATTAAAACTCTGCATTCTGTGGAGTTCGAGGATATGGAATTACGTCTCTAATATTACCCATTCCGGTTGCGAACATAACAAGTCTTTCAAACCCGAGACCAAACCCAGAGTGTACAGCAGTGCCGTATTTACGTAAATCTAAATACCACCATAATTCTTCTTCAGGAATATCTAAAGCTGCCATTTTCTCTTTTAAAACATCCAAGCGCTCCTCACGCTGAGAACCGCCAACCATTTCTCCAATACCAGGGAAAAGGATATCCATGGCTCTTACAGTTTTTCCATCTTCATTTAAACGCATGTAAAACGCTTTAATATTAGCAGGATAATCAAAGAGAATAACAGGACATTTAAAGTGCTTTTCGACTAAAAATCGTTCATGTTCAGATTGTAAATCTGCTCCCCATTCATTAATCAAGTATTTAAATTTTTTCTTTTTATTTGGCTTTGAATTCCTTAAAATATCAATAGCCTCAGTGTAACTTACCCGCTTAAAGTTATTGTCTACCACAAACTTA
Source organism: Winogradskyella sp. (assembly GCF_013213975.1). GTDB lineage: Bacteria > Bacteroidota > Bacteroidia > Flavobacteriales > Flavobacteriaceae > Winogradskyella. The sequence goes on along the minus strand of NZ_JABSST010000028.1, from coordinate 653 downwards.
ATTTTGTCAATTAAATGCATAGGGCTTCGTTCTGCTTGAGGTAATGATTTTTCAGCATCTTGCAATCGCTTTTCTAAAAAGACCAAATCTTCTTGGTTATGCTCTAAAACATACCCTAAAACAGACTTTAAGAAATCCTCAGCAAGATCCATATTTCCTTCCAAATCCATAAAAGCCACTTCTGGTTCAATCATCCAGAATTCAGCAAGGTGTCGTGATGTGTTAGAATTTTCTGCTCTAAATGTAGGTCCAAAAGTATATACTTTACCAAGGGACATAGCATAGGTTTCGGCCTCTAATTGACCAGAAACCGTTAAATTGGCCTCTTTCCCAAAAAAATCTTGACTATAGTCTACTTCCCCAGATTCATCGAGTGGAGGATTTTTAGCATCTAAGGTTGTGATACGAAACATTTCGCCTGCACCCTCAGCATCACTGGCAGTAATTATGGGTGTGTGCATATTATAAAAGCCATTTTCCGTAAAATACTTATGTACGGCAAATGATAAAGCTGATTTTATGCGCATAACAGCACTAAAGGTGCTCGTACGAGTCCTTAAATGAGCATTTTCTCTAAGGAATTCAAACGTATGTTTTTTAGGTTGAATAGGGTAGGTCTCTGGATCTGAATCTCCTAAAATCTCAAGCTCCTT
>NZ_JABSST010000027.1 GCF_013213975.1 Winogradskyella sp. | reverse complement strand
CTCTGAAGAAAAAATTACAGCTAACATTCAAGGTTCTGAGGACTCTCAGTTTGTAGAGTTTTGTTTAAGCGAAGAGCCAAAATCATTTAACATGTATATATCTAAAGAACTTGCTAATATAGATTTTACTATTTTCAATATTTTATTGGAAAATAAAGACAATCAGATGTTTATTAAACGTGAAATGATTAATCTGTATTTGAAACCAAACAGCAAGGTTAATTACGATAATAAAAATAACACATATAATTTTAGATTAGATCAAAATCAAAATAATTCTCCTTTTATTTATACAAGAGAAAGCTTAGAAAAAAGATTAAACCAAAGGCTACGAGTTTAATCAATTAGCAGTTAATTTTCAATTTAAGTGTCAATAATGGTCTTTTTTTATTAGCAATCCTTTTCCCTATTTTTAGAAAAGGATTATTTTAGTATTTAAGTTAATCTGAGAATTTGAGTTTATTTAAACACGGAAGATATTCTGGGTATTTAAGACAGATATCATACTTTATTGATTTAAGTGTAATTAATGGTGTTGCCATCATTTATCTTTTAGAGGGTAAAGATCCATTAATTTTCTCAGCATTTATGTCTTTAGGCTGGGTCCTTTTGTCTATTTATGTGCGATTTTATGAAGTCTATAGATATACGAGACCTGTAAACATACTCTCTTTAATTGTTAAACAGTTTGTTTTATTCTTACTCTTTGTATTTGCTTTTTCTGGGTTATATCATGAATTAGATATTTATCCAAGACCTATTGTAAAGTATACTTTGATTTGCTTTTCATTGATTGCAATCCTAAAATTCGCAATCTATTATTTATTACAAAAGTATAGGGTGTCTTTAGGGGGTAATTACCGTAATACCGTAATATTTGGTCTTAATAAAAAGACCATGGCTCTGGAGAATTTTTTTAATAAGAACCCTGAGTATGGATACATGCACAAAAAGACCTTCAATTTTAGAAAAACCCAACCCAATTTAGAGGATTGTTTTAATTATGTTCTAACAGAAAGAATAGATGAAATTTATTGCTCTATTTCAGAACTAACTAATTCTCAAATCGCTGATATAGTTGATTTTGCTGACAATAATTTGAAAATACTTAAGTTTATTCCAGATAGTAAAGAAATTTATTCTAAGAAATTAAAATATGAGTATTACGATTATATTCCAATTTTAACGCTTCGTACTATTCCACTGGAAGACTCTGCGAATATGATAATCAAAAGAGCATTCGATATTTTCTTCTCAAGTATCGTAATTGTTTTTGTTTTGTCTTGGTTAACCCCTTTGATTGCAATACTTATTAAATTGGAATCTAAAGGGCCTGTCTTTTTTAAGCAATCTAGAAATGGATTTAATTATAAGGAATTTGATTGTTATAAGTTCAGATCCATGATGCCAAATGAGGATGCGCATTTATATCAAGCTACACGCGGTGATGTTCGAGTTACGAAAGTCGGAAAATTTATAAGAAAAACAAGTATTGATGAGCTCCCCCAATTTTTTAATGTGTTATTTGGCGATATGTCTGTGGTGGGTCCAAGACCTCATATGGTTAGCCATACAGACATGTACGCAAAAAAAATTGATAAGTTTATGGTACGTCACTTTGTAAAGCCTGGAATCACAGGATTGGCTCAGGTCAGTGGCTATAGAGGTGAGGTAGAATCTGATAAAGATATTATAGGACGTGTTAAATATGATATATTTTATATTGAGAACTGGTCTTTACTTTTAGATCTAAAAATCATAGCACAGACTTTTATAAATGCTGTAAAAGGTGAAGATAAAGCCTATTAGAGTAGTTTTTTTAAATCATCAATTTGTGCCTTTAAGTTAAAATTTCGATAGGCATTATTCTGAATAAGTTTCCTTTTTTCAAACGTTAAATTAGACTTATTGATTGAGTTAATAATCGAATTTAGTTGCTTATAATTCCCGGCTTCTGCAATCCATCCTAAGTTATTATTTTTAATAATCGTTTCTCCTTCACCACCGCCAAAGTAAAGTAAAGGAAGCCCTAGTTTTGCAAATTCAAAAATCTTGGACGGTACTGAGCCGTATATTCTATTTAGTAATGGAATAATAGCTATATCATATTTCCTCAATTCATTATGTAAGACGGTTCTATTGACTTTTCCATGAAAAAAAATCGATGATGCTTTATTTGAATTAATAAATGATACGATGTCGTTTTCTTCAGCACCGGACCCATAAATATGAAATTCGATATTTTGAAGATCTAGTTCTTTGCACAGCTGTAATATCCCTTGTGCAACACCTAAAAGCCCAGCATATACAATTTTGAGCTTGTTAGAGTTAGAAGGTGTTTTTACGATATCTTGTTTCTCAATTTCAGGGAAATTTCTGTATAAGAATAATTCAGGCTTTGAGGTAATTTTATTTACATGTTCTAAAATTTCATTACTCTGTCCTAAAATTACATCTGTACTGTTGTAATTAAACGACTCCATTTTTTTCAAAACAGAATACCCAAAATTCTTTTTTAGCGCACCGAGTTCAAACCCAGCACTAGGCCATAAATCACTAACATTTAGAATGAGCCTTCTTTTCTTTGACTTAAGAAAAAACACTGCAGTAAAAGCAACCAATAGTGGTGGTGACTGAATGATAACCTTATTTGGAATTTTGTTCCATGTGAAAAACCAGATAAGACTAGTACTGTAAGACAGCATTGCAAATAATCGCACAAATTTATTTTTTGATTTGCTAGCATAAATCCATAATCTATTGATTTCAATGCCTTCGTTTTGGGTAACTAGTTTCTTTTTGCCTCTATACTCCGGGAATATCTTCCCAGTTGGATAATTTGGAAGTGGTGTAACTATCCTTACTTTAAAGTCTTTTTTTAATCCATCAGCTAAATGATAAATACGATTAGAAGCTGCACCTATCTCAGGTGGGTAATAGCTTGTAATTATCATAAATTCTTCCATATCAATTGTCTATGTGAGAGATAAATTGTTTTAGTTTGCCAGATTTGGAACGCTCTAGTTTTTTAAGTCTTTGAAATGTAGTTTTGATATTTGGCTCTAAATAGGTTTCCATTTCAGTTCTAATATGAGTTTCTTTTTCTGAAGTGAGTTTTGAAAGGCTAACATACTTTATCATAAAATGGTCATAGTCTAGTTGCTCAATAATAAATTCAGATACATTTCCATCATCTTCTATAACACTTTTAGTTATGTAGTAGAAGGTTAATCCAGCTGCTTTTTTTCCACTTGGTAGGATTGCTATATCATTAGTTCTTCCAATGAGTTTTTCTAATAAGGGTTTTTTAAGAGTACTTTTTTTACTTAGTATTCCAATATCTCCAATATCATAACGTATAAACGGATGGGCACAATTGTAGAGTGAGGTTATTACGATTCTACCCTCTTCACCAAGAGGTAATACCCTGTCCTTTTCATCTAAGATTTCAATATAAAGTGTTTCAGAGTTAACTTGCCATTCATCGTTAGGATTTTGGAATGCGATTAAATCCAATTCTGAGGCACCGTATTCATTAACTACCGGAACACCAAATTGTTTTTCAAGTAATATTTTATCATCTTCAAAAAGCATTTCAGATGTCACAACACAAACCTTTAGAGTAGGGCATAAAGAACTTAAAACAACAGCCTTTTTTCTCAAAAACTTTGCGAATTGAACGATTGGACTTGTATAGCCATTGATGTAATCAAAACTTGAGTTTTTAAATTTAGTCAGTGTTTTTTCAAAGGCTTTATCACTAAGGTCAAAAACAGAAAATCGAAATCTATTGCTAAAATAGTCTTTTAATCGTTCTTTATAATAGCCTTTTTTATTAAGCGGAATTCCATAAAAACGGCCTTGACGGGACTTGTTAAAATCAATATTATACCAATTAAATCGATTTATAATTACTGCCCAAGTTAAGGCATGGCACCACTTGTCTTTGCCAAAAATAAACGGATCCCCAGAACTTCCAGATGTTTTATTAACATAGATATCTTTTGATGAAAAATCATTGCTTAATCGCGTTTTTAATGGTTGTTGTAAGTGGCGTTTTGTCATTATCGGAACACTGTTCCAATTCTCTAAATTTATGTTGTTGCCAAACTGTTTAAAGAAACTATTATGTGCTAGATGGTACGTAACAATTTCTCTTCGCTTTTCGTAAATGTAGGTCTCATATTCCGCAGTACTTAATGATTGAATGTGTTCTAACGTAGACCTAGCTTTGTCTATATCAAAGCCGTTAAGTTTTAAAGAAAAATCAAATAATTTCAAGATCTATAATCGCCAATAAAGGTTTACGTAAATTAATTGTTTTTTCATCTTAAAACCAATTATTTTTGCGCAAACAAATTCTAATCATGAATATTTTAGTACTGGGATCTGGTGGTAGAGAGCATACATTCGCATGGAAAATTGCACAAAGTGAAGAATGTAATAAACTATTTGTAGCTCCAGGTAATTCTGGAACCGAAAAAATTGCAACAAACTTAAGTATTAATGTTACTGATTTTGGTGCTATTAAAGCTGCTGTTTTAGAAAACGATATTTCTCTTGTTGTGGTAGGTCCTGAAGATCCATTGGTTCAAGGTATTCACGATTTCTTTTTAGCCGATGAAGTCATTAAACATGTCTCTGTCATTGGCCCTCAAAAAGCCGCTGCCGAATTAGAAGGAAGTAAGGAGTTTGCAAAGGCTTTTATGTCACGTCACAATATTCCAACAGCCGCTTATCAGAGCTTTACCAAGGAAAATGTTGAAGAAGGCTATCAATTTCTTGAATCTTTAAATCCACCATACGTTTTAAAGGCAGATGGACTTGCGGCAGGTAAGGGTGTTTTAATCTTGAATGATTTAGAAGAAGCTAAGTCCGAACTCAAAAGCATGCTTTTAGATGCTAAGTTTGGAGAAGCCAGTGCTAAGGTGGTTATCGAAGAATTTCTTGATGGTATAGAATTAAGTTGTTTTGTTTTAACGGATGGCAAGGATTACAAAATTCTTCCAACGGCTAAAGACTATAAAAGAATAGGTGAGGGAGATACGGGTTTAAATACTGGAGGTATGGGCGCTATTTCGCCAGTACCTTTTGCAACAAATGAATTCTTAGAAAAAGTAGAACGCCAAATTGTTAAACCAACGGTTGAAGGATTACAAAAGGACAGTTTACCATATGTAGGATTCATCTTTATCGGCCTCATTAAGGTTGGTGATCAACCCAAGGTGATTGAATACAATGTAAGAATGGGAGATCCTGAGACAGAAGTAGTTTTACCACGATTAAAAACAGACTTGGTTGAAATTTTTAATGCTATGTCTAATCAATCTTTATCTGAAGTTAATATTGATATTGATGAACGAGCAGCAACCACAGTGGTGCTAGTATCTGGTGGGTATCCTGAAGCTTATGAAAAAGGAAAAGCGATAAGAGGAATTGATGAGGTTAATGACTCTATATTATTTCATGCCGGAGCAAAAAAGAGCGATGGAAAAGTTATTACTTCAGGTGGACGAGTTATGGCAGTAACATCATATGGAAACACCTACGAAGAGGCCATAAAAAAATCTTACCAAAGTATAGAGAAACTACATTTTGATAAGATGTATTATCGTAAAGATTTAGGTTTTGACCTCTAACTATTATAGATAAGAGTGTGCAGAAACGCTCTTGTCTTCTTCGTTATTGGCGTTGTACTTAGAAAGCTGCATCATCCAATAGGTAAAAGCAACAAAGCCTATAAGCATAAAAACCCAAGACATCGTGTTAGCACCAAACCAAGAGGTTAGTTCTAATTCACGTAAATAGTCTAATGGAGCAAATAAGACATCAACAAATAAATCCTGTATTCCGTAAAAGAAATCTTTCATAACTTTATAATTTTAGGCAGGAAGTGAATCTTAATTTAAAAAATAAAATTCATTTCTTTGGCTGCATGCAAAAATACAAAAACAGTTAATGATTACAAGCATTTTTAGTAAATCCAGACCAATTAACTTCATCATTGTTGTTGGTTTTATCATTTTGTTATTTATGCTATCAACCTACAGGTATCTTTTTAACGACTGGCAAGTAGGTTTTAAGGCCGTATTAAAGCTACTCGTTACGTTGTTTTTAGTATTTCTCCTGGATTTCATAATCTCTAAAAACAACTTGGCCAAGAATAACAGCTACAGCATCATGACATTTGGCTTAATGTTCGGAATGTTCCCTGAAGCTTTAAATTATTTAGACCTGTTATGCGCTAATTTATTTGTCCTTTTTGCCCTAAGGCGCCTTATTAGTTTACAATCAAATCTCCATGTAAAAAAGAAACTATTTGATGCAGGGTTTTGGATAATGCTGGCAACACTTTTCTATTTTTGGTCAATTTTGTTCTTTGCCTTAGTTATTGTAGCGTTGATTTACGATACTCAAAATGACATCAAAAACACCATAATTCCCTTTATTGGTGTGCTTACGGTTATTGTTTTGTTAGTGATTTATAATATTTATTTTTTCGACACGTATTTTAAACCTTCCAATTTTGAACGCTACGCTAGTTTAGATTATACATCCTATAATAATAAAGAAAGTATTCTCAAAATCACAATACTATTTACAGCTTACCTATGGATTTTAATTTACTTTTTTAGAACCCTACCTGATAAGAATAAAATATTAAGACCATCCTACTTCTTAGTAGCGTGGTCATCTATAATTGCCTTATTAATAGCTATAATTTCTCCTTTGAAAAATGGGAGTGAATTCTTGTTTTTATTTGCTCCATTTTCAATAATCATGGCTAATTATATCGAGGTAGTCTCAGAAAAGTGGTTTAAGGAAATTTTTGTTGTACTTTTAATTGTAACACCCATAATTTCTTTACTGCTGTAATTTGTTGCCAAACGCAAGGTCGCCAGCGTCACCCAAGCCAGGAATAATATACCCTTTATCATTTAAGGTCTCATCAATGGCAGCGATCCAGAGATGGGAATTGTTTGAAAATGCTTTTGAAATTAAATCAACCCCTTGTTGTGCTCCGATGACACTAACTAAGTGTACCTCCTTTGGATTACCAAAAGGTTTAAGGGCTTCAAATGTTGCAACCATGGATTGTCCTGTAGCTAACATTGGGTCGGCGAGAATTAACGTTTTATTTTCTAAACTTGGACAAGCCAAATACTCAACCACAATTTCAAAGCTTTCCGGATCGTGTTTATGATGTCTGTAAGCTGAGATAAAGGCGTTCTCAGCAGCATCAAAATAATTTAATAAGCCATTATGTAAAGGAACACCAGCTCTTAGTATTGAACAAAGCACAATATCTTTCTTATGCAAGGTCGTTTCTGAAACACCTAAAGGAGTTTCTGTTTTATGAGTTTCAAATTGAAGGGATTTACTTAATTCGTAACCTAATATTTCACCAATTCTTTCAATATTTCTTCGAAATCGCAGACTATCCTTTTGAATGGATTTGTCTCTAATTTCAGACACAAAGGAATTTAAAACAGAAGGGGTATTAGAGAGGTTATGAATGTGCATAGAATGACCTTTAAACTAATGGCTAAGTTAATAATTCAAAGTATATTTGCAGCATTAAAGAAATTCAATATGTTTTCAGAAAAAGCGAATACTATTTTTCAAGACGTTATTAAAACCTATAAGGTTTTAAACACCGTTGATCAATCATTCACAAACAAGTATGATAAGGATGAAGATTTAATTGCTCATTTATTATATAGAAAGTGTTGGATCGATACTGTACAGTGGGCTTATGAAGATATTATAAGAGATCCAAATATCGATCCCCCTGCAGCATTAAAACTAAAGCGAATGATTGATGCGTCAAATCAGGATAGAACGGATACTGTGGAGTTTATTGACAGTTATTTTTTAGATAAATATAAAGACGTAGACGTAAAGTCTGACGCAAAGATTAATTCTGAAAGTCCTGCTTGGGCAATCGATAGATTATCAATACTAGCGTTAAAAATTTATCATATGCATCTAGAAACTGTCAGAGAAGATGCTTCAGATGCTCACAAGGCAGCTTGTCAGAAGAAGTTGGATGTTTTACTTGAGCAACGTGTTGATTTAAGCACCGCTATTGATGACCTACTTAAAGATATTGCTAATGGTGATAAGTACATGAAAGTCTATAAGCAAATGAAAATGTACAATGATGATGAGTTAAATCCTGTTTTAAGAGGACAGAAATAACTCAGATTATAGATTTTCAGAATCTTATATTCTGAAATTAATGCCAAATTCAAAACATATACTGGTCTTAAGGTTTTCTGCTATGGGAGATGTCGCAATGACAGTACCTGTATTGAGAGCTTTTACAGAGCAATATCCAGATGTAAAAATTACCGTAGTAACCAGAGCTTTTTTTAAACCAATATTTAAAGGTTTAAGGAATACAGAAATTTATGTGGCTGACTTTAAAGGGAAACATAAAGGACTCTTTGGACTTTATACTCTAGCAAAAGAATTGAAGCAACTTGAATTTGATGAGGTTGCAGATTTACACAACGTTTTGAGAACTAAAATTTTAAAATTTTTTTTCTCAGGTAAAAAGCTTGTTCAAATCAATAAAGGGAGATTAGAAAAAAAGAATTTAATCGGAGGTAAGCAATTTCAGCAGTTAAAGACCACACACCAGCGTTATACTGATGTCTTTGCAAAATTGGGTTATCAAATAAAATTAACAGAACCGTCTTTTCCTAAAAAGGCTTCCTTATCACAAGAATTGAGGCTCTTCATTTTCAATCCCTCAAATAAAACTATTGGCATTGCTCCTTTTGCAGCACATGAAAGTAAAATGTATCCATTAGAAAAGATGGAATTGGTAATATCGGAATTAGCAATTGATTATAACATTGTATTGTTTGGAGGGGGTAAAAAAGAAATAAACTACTTGACTGCTTTGGCAGAAAAATTTGATGGAGTTGCGTCTGTTGCTGGTAAAATAAGTTTTGAAAATGAGCTACACTTAATTTCTAATTTGGATCTGATGTTATCTATGGATTCCGGAAATGCACATCTAGCAGCAATGTTTGGAGTAAAGGTCATAACCATCTGGGGAGTAACACATCCTTATGCTGGATTCTCACCTTTTAATCAACCTGAGGATTATGCTTTATTAGCCGATAGAGATCAATTTCCTTTAATTCCGACCTCAGTTTACGGGAATAAATTTCCAGAGGGCTATTTACAGGCTGCAGGGAGTATTTCAGTTGATACTATCGTAAATAAAATTAAGTCCATTATACCTTTAAAGAAGGTCTAAACATCATCATAATCGACCTCAATTGAAGCTGAGGTAGGGTGTGCTTGACAAGTAAGAATTAATCCTTCAGCGACTTCACTATCTGTTAAAATATTATTTTGTCTCATGGTTGCATTACCATCAGTTACTCTGGCAATACAACTGCTGCAAATTCCACCTTGACAAGAATAAGGCGCGTCAATATCCTCTTTTAAAGCGGCTTCAAGAACAGATTGATCTTGAGACATGGTAAATTCAAACTCTTCTTCATCGACAATAACTTTAATTTTAGAATTACCATCTAGCACTTCAGTATTGGTATTATTTTCAGTTTCTGTAGGTGCTGTAAATAACTCAAATAAAATATCTTTTTCTCTTACGTTATTTTCTAACAGTACATCTTTAACCGTGTAAATCATTTGTTCTGGTCCACACAAATAAAACTTCTCGATGTTTACACCCTTATATTTATTTTTAATGATAAGATTAACTGTGCTTTTTTCTATTCTACCAAAAAGCGCGTCTTGCTCATTAGATTGGCTGTAAATAAAATGGACATGAAATCTATTTCCGTAAGTTTCCTTAAGCTCCATTACATCCTTGAGAAACATGCTATCTTCAACAGTTTTGTTTCCATATACTAGAATAAAGTTGCTAAAAGGCTCACCTTCTAATAATGTTTTTACAATACTTAAAATAGGCGTAATGCCACTACCAGCGGCAAAGGCTGCGATAGTCCTTGTTTTAACATCGTTAGCTTCAAACACAAAACGGCCATTTGGTTCAGCAACTTCAATGACATCGCCTGCACTGAGGCTTTCATTTGCGTATACTGAGAATTTACCACCATCAACTGCTTTTATACCAACAGCGATATCTGTTTGTGTTGGTGAAGAACAGATAGAATAATCTCTACGTACTTCCTCTCCATTAATTGCTGTCTTAAGGGTGATGTATTGTCCTGCTTTAAATGCAAATGCCTCGGTTAAGGCTTCAGGAATTGCAAATGTTACAGCAACGGATTTACTTGTAACTTTTTCTATGGATTTTATGTTGAGTTTATGGAATTGAGACATAGCAATAAATTTTTTGTAAAAATAAGGAAGCAAAAATTTAAACTTAAATTTGTTTGTAACAAATTAACAATTGTTAGTACTAATACGAAAAACTAACCATAAGCTATGATAAAGCACTTTATTAATTTAGAATGGAAGCAGTATTTCCGTTCTTCTTATTGGCAGAAAAGTATCGTAATAAATATACTGCTCATTTTTTTTGCACTATATTTTGTTGGGATCTTTTTATTTATGGGTGCATTTCTTTTTAAAATTATAGGAAAAGCAACTCCTGATGAAGATCCATTTTTAGTCGTAAACAACTACATTTTTTACTGGTTTATTGGTGATGTATTAATGCGATTCTTTCTACAGAAGTTACCTGTAATGAGTGTAAAACCATTATTAACACTTCCAATTAAACGTTCTACTATAGTAAATTTTGTATTGGGTAAGTCAGCGCTAAACTTCTTTAATTTTTTACCCTTATTTGCAATTATCCCATTTAGTATTTCATTATTAAAAAATGGATATGCATCATCTTTAGTTTTAACATGGTTAGCAGCCATGGTAATGATCATATTGATAATTAACTTTCTCAATTTTATTGTTGAAGCCTTTTCAGCAGAAACCGAGTTGTCATTTCTTCCGGTAATAGCTCTAGTTGGGGTATTATTTGGGCTAGATTATTTTAATATTCTACCAATGAGGTCTCTTGTTGGTGACGGACTTATTTATATCGCAAACAACCCTGTGTTTATATTAATTCCTTTGGGAATATTGGCTATAGTCTATGTCTATAATTTCAAGATATTAAAAGAAAAACTCTTTTTAGATAGCTCATTAAAATCTAAAGTTGCTGAAGTAAAAGTGGCGGATTTATCTTGGACCAACAGATTCGGGGATATTGCTCCCTTTATGCAATTAGATTTAAAACTCATTTGGAGAAATAAGCGAACCAAATCAATGACGATGCTATTAATTATCGGTGTGCTGTATGGTTTGTTTTTTTATCCACAGCCAATGTATAGAGAAATGGAGTTCATGTTTGCATTTATTGGGATATTTTCAACCGGATTCTTTCTCATTAATTTCGGCCAGTTCATTCCTGCTTGGGATAGTAGTTATTATAAAATGTTAATGAGTCAAAACATTAAGTATGAACAATACTTGCGTTCAAAATTTATCCTTATGATAATGAGTGTTGTTATTCTATTTGTATTAGGCATTCCATACGTTTATTTTGGATGGAAAATATTAATCGCTCATTTTGCAGCAGCTATCTATAATATTGGTGTTAACTCCCACGTCATTCTTTGGGGTGGATCTTTCAATAGAAAAAAGATAGACTTAGATAAAAAAGCAGCATTTAATTACCAAGGAACAGGTGCCGTACAATGGTTAATAGGTATACCATTAATGCTAGTACCAATGGGATTGTTCGCACTAATCAACTGGTTATTAGGTTTCGAAATAGCTATTGCTACACTTATTGTTCTTGGAGTTTCAGGAATTATACTTCACAAGAAACTTATGCGATTTATTACCCAGAAATACCTTGATTCAAAATATAAAATGATTGACGCTTTCAGTCAAGATAATTAATAAAACAGACCAACATTATGATATATACTAAAGACCTTTCAAAATCATATAGCGGAACTACAGTTCTTAATATAGAGGAATTAAGCATCCCTAAAGGCCAAAGTTTTGGCTTAGTTGGTAATAATGGTGCTGGGAAAACAACCTATTTCAGCTTATTACTAGACCTTATTAAACCCTCTACAGGAAAAATTACAAGTAATGAGGTAATTGTAGATCAAAGTGAAGGTTGGAAACCTTTTACATCGGCTTTTATTGATGAAAGCTTTTTAATTGGATACCTCACTCCAGAAGAATATTTCTATTTTATCGGTGATTTAAGAGGGCAAAATAAAGCCGACGTTGATAAACTTACAGCGAACTTTGAGGATTTCTTTAATGGAGAAATTATTGGTAAGAAGAAGTATTTAAGAGACCTTAGTAAGGGTAATCAAAAGAAAGCAGGTATCGTCGCGGCTTTAATTGGTAATCCTGAAGTTATCATCTTGGACGAGCCTTTTGCTAATCTAGATCCAACGACTCAGATCAGATTAAAACAAATCCTGAAAGATTTGGCCGAAAAACAAGGGGTAACAATATTAGTGTCTAGTCACGATTTAATGCATGTTACTGATGTTTGTGAACGTATTGTGGTTTTAGAAAAAGGCAATATTGTAAAAGACTTAGAAACCAATCCAACAACATTAAAAGAGTTAGAGGCACACTTTGCCAGTAATATGGTAAGTCAGGAAGAAGAATAAGAGAATTTTTCACATCAATTTGGCTCGCAAGGAAGATAACTTTTTGCGAGCTTTTTTGTTTTATAAACCTCTGTCATTCCTCGAAAAAGAGTCAAATCAATACAAAAATTCAAAAAGATGTTTATTTTTACCACTTAGCACACTAAAAACCCAATACTTTAGTTATCTATTAACCAAATAGAACCAACGTTGAAGCTTAGCATTAAATCATTATTACCCATTTTATTAGTGGCACTGATTTTTCAGGGTTGCTCTCGAAAGAAGGATACGTTTATTAACAGAAATTTTCATGCATTAGGCACTAAGTACAACATACTTTATAATGGTGATATTGCTCTAGAGAGAGGGAAACTTGCGGTTAATGATGAATTCACTGAAAATTTTTGGGAATTGCTGCCTGTGGAGCGTATGAAGGTTAGTGATGATATTTTCTTGCCAGGACAATCAAAAAACGCAGATTTTGAACGCGCTGAAGAAAAAGCCATTAAAGCCATTCAGATGCACGGTATGAATATCGAGGGTAAAGAACGAAACCCACAAATAGATGAAGCGTATTTACTACTTGGTAAGGCGCGTTATTTCGATCAACGTTTTGTACCAGCTCTAGCAGCATTTAATAATATTCTTAATAAATATCCTACAAGCGATAAAATTAATCAGGTGAAAATCTGGAGAGAAAAAACCAATATGCGCCTTAATAATGATGAGGTAGCCATAAAACGATTAAAGCGATTATTAAAAGAAGAAGAAGGAGTTATTGAAGGGCAAGACTTGGCTGATGCGTCTGCAGCTCTTGCTCAAGCTTATATTAATATAAAGTCTAAGGATAGTGCACTAAGTCAATTGGCAATTGCTGCTGAGAATACCAAAGTTAAAAACGAAAAAGCACGATACCATTTTATCAGAGGTCAACTCTATAATGGATTTAGTAAGAAGGATAGTGCCAATATGGAATTCGATGCCATAATTGCAATGCATAGGCAAATTCCAAGAGCATTCTACATCAATGCTCATTTAGAGAAATCGTACAATTTTAATGATGCAGATGGTGATGTTCTTGCCTTTGAAGAATACCTCACAGAATTAGAGGAAAATAGAGAAAATAGACCATTTTTAGACAAGATATTTTTCCGAATTGCAGAATACCATAGAAATAAAGCTTCTGATAGTTTGGCTGAAGCCTATTATAACAAATCACTCAGAAAGATAACCTCAGACAAGTACTTATTAGCTTTAAACTACGAGACCCTTGGCAATATGTATTTTGATCGTAATATTTATAAAACTGCTGGCGCGTATTATGACAGTACTATGACTGCTATGGAGCAAAATACCAAGCCTTATAGAATTATAAAAAAGAAGCGTGAGAATCTGGATGATGTTATCTATTATGAAGGCATTGCACAGGTTAATGATAGTATTTTACATCTTATAAGCTTACCTAAATTAGAGCAATTGGCAGTATTTACTAAGTATACTGAAGATTTAAAACAAAAGGCCTTAGAGGAAGAGAAACGTAGAGAAGAAGAATTAGAACGTCAAGCAGCGCGGACGGCTAGCGCAAGTAATAGCGCTAATAAGCAAAACCAAAGATCTGGTGCAACACCAAAAGGATTACCAGGTAATTTTAATACAAGTGGTGGAAGCAAGCAAAGTAGTTTTTATTTTTATAATCCAACTACCGTAGCATACGGTAAAAATGAGTTTCTTAAAATTTGGGGAGAGCGAAAATTACAAGATAATTGGAGACTGTCCAATCAGAGAGCGGGCATTGTAAATAACACTAAAACAGAAGGTACATCAAAAATTCCTGGTGCAGAAGATATTTACAATCCAGACACCTATATAGCAGCACTACCAACAAAGCAGAGTGCTATAGATAGTATCGCCAAGGAAAGAAATTTTGCCTATTACCAATTAGGAATAATTTACAAAGAAAAGTTTAGAGAGTTGGTGCTTTCAAAATCACGATTCGAAGATTTACTAGAAAATAATCCTGAGGACCGATTAATATTACCTTCAAAATATAATCTATATAAAATTTACCTTGAACTTGGGCTTAATAGAAAAGCCGAAGCAATGAAATCAGATATTATTGCAAACTATCCTGATTCCAGGTATGCTGAAATTTTATTAAATCCACAATCTGAGTTAGTAAAGGATGAGAATAGTCCAGAAGTAATTTATACAAAGCTTTACAAAAAATTTGACAATCAAGAATATGCTGAGGTTATAGCAGAGGCAGATATTCAAATTAAGCGTTTAGAGGGTGACGATTTTCTACCTAAATTTGAAATCCTCAAAGCCTCTGCAAAGGGTAGGCTTTATGGCTTTGAAGAATACAAAAAGGGTATAGATTACATTGCATTGACTTATCCAAATACAGAAGAAGGTAAAAAGGCGGAAGAGCTATTGCAAAATGCAATTCCTGTGTTAGCCAAAAAAGATTTCATAGCTGATGATAAAGCTAAAAACTTCAATGTGATTTATCAGTTTGAAAATGGTTCTGAAGAAGATATTGATGCCTTCCTTAAAGTATTAAATGAGGAAATTGAGAAGAAAATAAAATACTTTGACCTAACTACATCAAAAGATGTTTATAATGAAACCACCACGTTTGTGGTTGTTCATGGTTTAAAAAGTATCCAAGGCGCTGGTGGATTTGCCCAATTATTACAATCCGATGAAAAAGACAGTCGAGGACGACCTGTAAAACCAAAAATCACGAAGGATTATTTTGCAATTTCCTCACCAAATTATGCTATTATTCAACGACACAAAAACTTAAATGCTTATCTAAAATTAGAATAACCTAAATCAAAAAATGATGTTTTCCTCAGACAACAAAAAATCTAAACACCTAGCCACTATGGAAACAAGTACACAACAGAATATTATAGCACATGGCACCAAAATAGTTGGTGATATAGCAAGTCAAGGGCCATTTAGAATTGATGGTACAGTAGAAGGTAATATTAAAACTTCAGGTAAAGTTGTTATCGGAAAAACAGGATTCATTAAAGGAACGCTCCAAGGCGAAAACGCTGATTTTGAAGGAAAATTTTCAGGAAAACTTATTTTGTCCGGCACCCTATCTTTAAAATCTACAGCACATATAGAAGGTGAGGTTCATACAAGTAAATTAGCTGTAGAACCAGGTGCTACATTTAATGCTACTTGTAGTATGAAAGGCACTGTAAAAGCATTATCAAATGAGCCAGTTAAACCAAGACAAGCAGAAACCGCTCAAAGACCAGAAAGACAGGCTTAACTCTTACGCACGTTTTTCAGGATTAGTTATTCAGATGGTGGCAATCATCTGTGTAGGCACCTATATTGGCATTAAACTCGATGAGAATTATCCAAATGATAATAATCTATTCACTCTAGGTTTTACTTTAGGATTTGTTATTATATCAATTGTTTTTGTAATTAGACGTATTATTGCAGCTTCAAAAGACAATTAGATGGAACAATTCAAAAAGAGACAATTTGCCTTTTTATTACTGCTAAGCTGTGTTACAGCTATAACCTTTGGGATACATGCTTATTTACTACATTATTTAGCCAATGATAAGACGTTCTTTTTTCCTGTATGGCAGATTTATGTGTTCCATTTTGTAGTGACACTTGTATTTTATACTATTATTAATTACGTCTTTTCTTCAGGTAAAAAACAGATTTTTAATTTGTTTATGGGTATGACATTTGTAAAAATGATACTCGCCATTTTGTTCTTATTGCCATTACTTCTCTCAGATTTTGAGAATAAGCAGCCTGATGTTTTTAACTTTTTCATCCCTTATTTTTTGTATTTGTTTTTTGAGGTTTTCACCATCACAAAATTTCTTCAAAAGCAATAAACACGTATCGCTCAAAAGCACTGTTTTTATCGATATAAAGCCGTTAAAAATTATAGTGAAATTATTGCTTGTCAATTCATTTAATGTTCGTACATTTGCAGCGAATTTAAAAGAAGGTATTTTAAAGCCACAAAGAATGACATTAAGCACCTTAAAACACACAGTATTTACAGTTCTGTTTTTATCAGTATTTAGTTTTGGTTTTGCCAAGGATGCTAAAGAAGGAGGAGAAGATGAAAAATTCGATCCCAAAGAGATGATTTTACATCACGTTAAGGATGCCTATGGAATGCACATCGCAACCTTAAACCAAGGTGAAGAAAACGAAGCGCATATAACAATACCACTTCCTGTTATTGTATATACAGATAAAGGATTAACCACTTTTTCATCATCGGCTTTTCACCACGATTACCATGGTCATGAGATTGTTGAAAGAAATGGTCAGCGTTTTGTAAATGTCCATGAGAAAGTTTACATTTTAGATGAAGGTGCTTCTGAAGTTGCTTATGATGCTGAAGGACATCCAACAAATGCACACCGTCCAAAATTTGATTTATCTATTACGAGAAACGTATTTATGATGTGGGTGTCAATTGCAGTATTATTCTTAATCTTTTTGACGGCTGCTCGTCGTTACAAAAGGTCTGATGACAATGTACCTTCAGGTATTGCAAGTTTTGTAGAGCCTTTAATCGTATTCGTAAGAGATGAGATTGCACGACCAATGATTGGCGAGCACAAATACAAAAGATACATGCCGTATTTGTTAACCATATTCTTTTTTATATGGATTAATAATATTTTTGGACTTATTCCTATTCTTAATGGCGCCAACTTAAGTGGTAATATTGCGTTTACCTTTACACTGGCAACAATTACTTTTATTATAACAACATTTAGTGGTAACAAAAATTACTGGAAACACATCTTTTGGATGCCAGGAGTTCCTGTACCAATGAAAATATTTTTAATGCCAATTGAGATAATTGGGATGTTTGTGAAGCCAATTTCTCTAATGATTCGTTTGTTTGCTAACATTACTGCAGGACACGTAATCATATTAGCATTAATGTCATTGATATTTGTATTTAAAACTGTAGCAATTGCACCAGTTTCTGTAGCGTTCTCATTATTTATTACAGTTATTGAGGTTATTGTAACAGCAATACAAGCATATATATTTACAATATTGTCAGCCCTTTATTTTGGAATGGCAACTGAAGAAGAACATCATTAATTAATTTAAATTTTATATTATGACTATTACTGGAATTGCAGCTGTTGGAGCTGGTTTAGCAGCGATCGGAGCTGGTGTTGGTATTGGTAAGATTGGTGGGTCAGCTATGGAAGCTATGGCTCGTCAGCCAGAGATGCACGGAAAGATTCAATCTTCTGCATTAATCTTAGCAGCCTTCGTAGAAGCGGTAGCACTATTTGGTGTTGTTGTTGCTTTCTTACAGGGATAAGACACAAAGAGATACAGAAGTAACGGTTGGTTGCTTCTGTATTCTTTAAAATTTAAATTATTTTAAACAAAACGAAATGGATTTAATTACACCTGAATTTGGACTTGTTTTTTGGACATTAATTACGTTTTTAGTCCTACTTTTTATTTTAAGAAAATTCGCTTGGAAACCAATTCTCGGTGCTGTTAGCGATAGAGAAGAAGGTATTAAAAACGCTTTAGCTTCAGCAGAGAATGCACGCAAGGAGATGGAGAATCTTCAAGCAGATAATGAGCGTATCTTACAAGAAGCACGTGCTGAAAGAGAAGCAATGCTTAAGGATGCTCGTGAAATTAGAGAGCAAACTATTGCAAAGGCGGAAACAGAAGCTCAGGAAAAAGCAAGCAAAATCATTGAAAAGGCACAAGCGGCAATTGAGAGTGAAAAGAAAGCAGCAATGGCAGAGTTGAAAAGTCATGTTGCTGGATTATCAATTGATATCGCAGAAAAAGTTGTGCGTGGTGAATTATCTAACAAAGACAAACAGCTTAAGTTGGTTGAAGATATGTTAGGTGAAACTAAATTAAACTAAAAATAAATGGCAGAGTCTAGAGCAGCAATACGTTATGCTAAGGCAGTGTTAAGTTTAGCTACCGATAATAAGGAAGCTGATGCTGTTAATGCTGATATGAAACAAATTGTATCTGCAATTTCTGAGAATATAGATTTAAGAGCAATGCTTCAGAGTCCTGTTGTGAGATCTGCAGATAAGAAGGCAGTTTTAAGTTCAGTTTTTTCAAGTGCTAAAACAGCTACTTCGAACTTGATTGAAACTTTAATTGCAAATAAGAGAATTGCTTTATTAGGCGATGTAGCGTCAAAATACAATCAATTATACGACGCTTTACGTGAGACTCAGATTGCTAAAGTAACCTCAGCAACACCTTTAACTAAGGATTTAGAGAAAAAGGTATTAGCAAAAGTAAAAGAGCTTACTGGAAAAGCAACAGAGATTGAAAATATAGTAGATGAATCCATTTTAGGTGGTTTCATTTTACGTGTTGGTGACTTGCAATATGATGCTAGTGTTGCTAATAAACTAAATAAATTAAAGAGAGAATTTACATTAAATTAATAGCTATAGATTATAGTTAAAGACTAAAATAAAATGGCAGAAGTAAAACCAGCTGAAATATCAGCAATCTTAAAACAACAACTTTCAGGTTTTGAAGCAGGTGCTTCATTAAACGAAGTAGGAACAGTATTAACTGTTGGTGATGGTATTGTACGTGCTTACGGGCTTTCTAATGCGCAATACGGAGAATTAGTAGAATTCGAAGGTGGCTTAGAAGGTATTGTACTTAACCTTGAAGAAGATAACGTTGGTATCGTATTATTAGGACCTTCTAAAGAAATTAAAGAAGGTGCAACAGTAAAACGTACTAATCGTATCGCATCGATTAAAGTAGGTGAGGAAATGGTTGGTAGAGTTGTTGATACTCTAGGTAACCCAATTGATGGTAAAGGACCAATTGGTGGTGATTTATACGAAATGCCATTAGAACGTAAAGCACCTGGTGTAATTTTCCGTCAGCCGGTAGATGAGCCAATGCAAACTGGAATTAAGTCTATCGATGCTATGATTCCTGTAGGTAGAGGTCAGCGTGAGCTTGTTATTGGTGACCGTCAGACAGGAAAGACAACAGTATGTATTGATACCATCTTAAACCAAAAAGAGTTTTACGATGCAGGTGAGCCTGTATTCTGTGTGTATGTAGCTGTAGGTCAAAAAGCATCTACTGTTGCTAACATTGCAAAAACATTAGAAGATAAGGGAGCTTTAGCATATACTGTAATTGTAGCTGCTAACGCTTCAGATCCTGCACCAATGCAGGTATATGCACCATTCGCAGGAGCTGCAATTGGTGAATACTTTAGAGATACTGGTCGTCCAGCATTAATTGTTTATGATGATTTATCTAAGCAAGCGGTTGCATATCGTGAGGTATCATTATTATTACGTCGTCCTCCAGGACGTGAGGCGTATCCTGGTGACGTTTTCTACTTACACTCAAGATTATTAGAGCGTGCTGCAAAAGTAATTGCAGATGATGATATTGCTAAGGACATGAACGATTTGCCAGAATCGTTAAAGCCAATCGTAAAAGGTGGTGGTTCTTTAACAGCATTACCAATTATTGAAACACAAGCTGGTGACGTATCTGCATATATCCCAACAAACGTAATTTCGATTACTGATGGTCAGATTTTCTTAGAGTCAGATTTATTCAACTCTGGTGTACGTCCAGCAATTAACGTAGGTATCTCTGTATCTCGTGTAGGTGGTTCGGCTCAGATTAAATCAATGAAGAAAGTTGCAGGTACATTAAAATTAGACCAAGCACAGTTCCGTGAATTAGAAGCGTTTGCTAAGTTTGGTTCTGACCTTGATGCTGCTACACTTAATGTAATTGAAAAAGGTAAGCGTAACGTTGAGATCTTAAAGCAAGCTCAAAACGATCCATTTACAGTTGAAGATCAGGTAGCAATTATTTATGCAGGTTCTAAAAACTTACTTAGAGATGTACCTGTTGAAAAGGTAAAAGAATTTGAAAGAGACTATATCGAATTCTTAAATGCTAAGCATAGAGATGTCTTAGATACCTTAAAGGCTGGTAAGTTAACAGATGAGGTAATTGATACATTAACTAATGTAGCAAAGGACCTTTCTGCTAAATTCAGTGCTTAAAAACAAAACTAATGTCACTCTGTGAATTTTCATAGAGTCTTTATAACATAAAGGATGGCGAACTTAAAGGAAATACGTAATAGAATATCTTCAGTATCCTCTACGATGCAGATTACAAGTGCTATGAAAATGGTGTCTGCTGCAAAATTAAAGAAAGCTCAAGATGCTATTACAGCAATGCGTCCATACTCTAATAAGTTAACTGAGCTTTTACAGAGTTTAAGTGCAACTTTAGATGCAGACAGCGGAAGTAAATTTGCTGAGCAAAGAGAGGTAAATAAAGTGCTTCTTGTTGCTATTTCATCTAATAGAGGTTTGGCAGGTGCATTTAATTCTAATATTATCAAACAAGTTAATGTATTGTTATCTGAATATTCTGACAAAGAAGTATCGATATTGGCTATTGGTAAGAAAGTAAATGATGCATTCGGAAAGGGAGGAAATGTTATTGCTAATAAAAGCGAGGTATTTGATGACTTAACCTTTGATAACGTGGCAGAAATTGCACAAATGATCATGGATAAGTTTGTTGAAGGTGATTTTGATAAAGTAGAGTTAGTGTATAACAGCTTTAAAAATGCAGCAACTCAAATTGTTATGTCAGAACAATTTTTACCGATAGTACCTGTTGAGAGTGATGCTAACGTTAACTTAGACTATATTTTTGAACCTTCAAAACAAGAAATCGTTGAAACGTTGATTCCTAAGTCATTAAAAACTCAATTGTTTAAGGCGTTAAGAGATTCGTTTGCTTCAGAACACGGTGCGCGTATGACAGCAATGCACAAAGCAACAGATAATGCAACAGAATTGAGAGATCAATTGAAGTTAACCTATAATAAAGCAAGACAAGCTGCAATTACTAATGAGATCTTAGAGATTGTTGGTGGAGCAGAAGCGCTTAACAATTAAAATTTAGTAAGGCTAATTTAGTTTAGCATAAAACAATTTATAATCCCGACGTATTACGTTGGGATTTTTTATTTTAAAAAACTTACATTTTTTTACGCTTCATCGATTAATTGTGAAAATAATCAGCAAAACTAGATAATTTTATATCTTGGATTTCTAAATCTTAACCTACATAGTAATGAAGAATCTTAAAAAAGTATCTTACATTATCGTTTTTGCTATGGCGATATCATTTGCATTTCAATGTGCTAGTCCCAAATTAACAACACCTAATTTCGAACAACAAACACCATTTACAGTTAAGCCTGTGACATTCCAAGAATGGTACGCAGGAATTAAAGTCGGTGGAAGAGGTATTAATATTTTTCTACCTATTTCCGATACTGATGAAGGTGTAACTTTTAACGAGGTTTTCTTCCGAAATTTAAGAGGTAATCTTATTAAAGACCAAGGAAAGTACACTTCAGTATTAAAACACCCGTCGCGTTTATATACCTTTAAGAAAGCAGATAGACCGGTGGATTATCCATTTAAATTAAAAGATGATGAATGTGTCATTAGTTATACAGAAAATGGCCAATTAAAGTACTGTAAAATTACAACCATTAATGAAGTGGCAGGAATCTATTACGAGAATGGGCCACCTTCAATTTACGAGCAATCAAGTGCTAATGGTATGGCTTCTTTAGACGAAGAAAATGAAAACAACTAAAAGTAGAAAAACACAATTAATTAAGCCTTGTTAAACACAAGGCTTTTTTTGTAGAATTAACTGTTTTGACTGTTAATATTTAATATTTTTGAGAGTATTAGTAAGATCACAATTTGAGCGTTCTTAAATCCTTTTTTAAAGACACTATTATCTACGGTTTAGCAACGGTATTACCAAGATTAATGAATTTTATTTTGGTGCCATTGCATACAGAAACTTTAGATACAGCCAGTTATTCTGATAACACGTATTTCTATATTTATGCGGCCTTTTTTAATGTGCTATTAACTTACGGAATGGAAACAGCCTTCTTCAGGTTTTTTAGTAAGCATAAAGAAAAAGAAAAAGTGTATTCGACGACACTAATCAGTTTATTAGTTTCAACGACATTAGTTTTCTTTCTAGTTATATTTTTCAGGCAATCAATTGCAGAAGCATTTAGTCTGAGAACGGACTATTTCAATTATTTAGTTGGAGTTTTGGCTTTAGACACTATCGTTGTTGCACCATTTGCATATTTGCGTGCCACCGGGAAACCACTAAAATTTACAGCCATTAAATTGATTAACATTTTTGTTTATGTTATACTCAATTTCTTTTTTCTGTGGGCAATTCCTAAGTTTAGTATAGAGATTTTTAAATACGACAATTCGGATCTGGTACAGTATATTTTTATTGCAAATCTTTGTGCCAGTGCGGTGACCTTATTATTATTATCTCCATATTTCTTTAGAATTAGATGGATTTTCGATAAGGAAGTTTTCAAGGAAATGTTTTCATATGCTTGGCCGATTATGGTGGCTGGAATGGCCTATGTTATAAATGAAAATTTTGATAAATGGTTAATCCCTGAGGTATTAGGTAAAGATATCAATGGTGCTTATGCGGGGTGTTATAAACTAGCTGTTTTCATGACCATTTTTATTCAAGCTTTTAGATTAGGAGCAGAACCTTTCTTTTTTAATTATGCCAAAGAAAAAAATGCTAAAACTACATATGCACTCATTATGAAGTATTTTGTAATCTTTGGGTTGATTATATTATTGTTTATCATTGGATTTATAGATGCTTTTAAAGCACTAATTGTTAGAGATCCTAGTTACTGGAAAGCATTAGAAATTGTTCCTGTGGTTCTTTTAGCCAATCTTTTTTTAGGGATTTATTTCAATTTAGCCATTTGGTATAAACTCACAGATAAAACGAGATTTGGAATGTACATTTCAATTATTGGAGCGCTCATAACTATAGGTTTGAACATTTGGTTATTGCCAGAACATGGTTTTATAGCGGCCGCTTGGACAACTCTTGTAGCTTATTTTGTAATGATGAGCGTATCCTACCTGTTAGGACAGAAATATTATAGAGTTCCTTATCAAGTTTCTAGAATTGGCTTTTATATACTTATAGCCGTTGTGTTATCCTATATTTCGTTTGAACATCTAAGAGCCAACTATTACCTTAGCACATTGTTAATGACAGTGTTTGTTGTATTAGTCATTTTATTAGAAAAGACGGAATTAAAAGCATTATTAAATAGGGGATGAAAATTAAAATAATTAACAAATCAAGACACGATTTACCACATTATGAAACCATAGCTGCAGCAGGTATGGATTTACGTGCAAATATTACTGAAGCAAGGATATTAAAACCATTAGAACGTACCATTGTTGGCACTGGTTTATTTATTGAGTTACCGATAGGAATAGAAGCTCAGGTTAGACCGCGTAGTGGATTAGCAGCAAAAAAAGGAATAACAGTACTTAATGCACCAGGCACTATAGATGCCGATTATAGAGGCGAAATAGGAGTTATTCTCGTAAACTTATCTAATGAAGAGTTCACCATAAATAATGGCGAACGTATTGCGCAACTTGTTATTGCTAAGCATGAACGTGCAGAATGGGATGAAGTAGAAACGCTATCTGAAACTGAGAGAGGCGAAGGAGGTTTTGGTAGCACAGGAACAAAATAATCAAATCAAACATAGACTTATAAAATGAAAATAATAGTACCAATGGCAGGACGTGGATCTCGCCTAAGACCTCATAGTTTAACAGTACCAAAACCCTTAATTCCAGTTGCAGGACAACCTATTGTGCATCGTTTGGTAAAAGATATAGCCAAGGTTTTAAAGCAACCTATAGAAGAGGTTGCCTTTGTTCTTGGTGATCCAGCTTGGTTTGGTGATGATGTTGTAGAAAGCCTAAGCAGTTTAGCAAAAGAATTAGGTGCAAAAGCATCTATCTACAGACAAGACCAACCTTTAGGAACGGGACATGCAATTATGAGTGCAAAACCTTCTTTATCAGGTCCAGCGGTTATTGCTTATGCAGACACTTTAATAAGAGCTGAGTTTGATTTAGATCCAACAGCAGATAGTGTTATTTGGACGAAGCGCGTAGAAAATCCTGAAGCTTATGGTGTAGTTAAACTAGATGAAAAAGATAGCATCGTAGAGTTGGTAGAAAAGCCTTCTGAGTTTGTGAGTGACCAAGCTGTAATTGGTATTTATTACTTTAAAGAGGTAGCCGTTTTAAAGGATAAGCTTCAAGAGGTGTTAGATGAAAACGTTATGAATGGTGGTGAATACCAAATAAATGATGGTATTAAACGTATGATGGCAGATGGTAAAGTATTTAAAACAGGTTCTGTTGATGAGTGGATGGATTGTGGAAACAAGAATGTCACTTTGGAGACTAATGCTAAAATGTTAGGATTCTTAGCGGCTGATAATGAAGAGCAATTGGTGCATGATTCTGTGGTTTTGGAAAACGCAAATATAATAGAGCCTTGTTTTATTGGTGATGGTACAGTGTTACGTAATACATCGGTTGGACCAAACGTTTCTATAGGAAAAGATTGCCTTATAGAAGACTCAAGCGTTAAAAATAGCTTAATCCAGAATCAAACAACTATTAAAAACGCTAATTTAGAGGAGGCTATGATTGGTAACCATGTTAAGTATGATGGTGGCTTTACCAAGATTAGTATAGGCGATTATTCTGTTTTGGAGTAGTTATCTCATAAAAGATATTGAAGTTTGACCAATTTTAAATTCATGGGGAAGACAGTTTTCGTAATTGTTTTAGCATTAATTGTGTTAAGCTGTAAATCTGAAAATAAACTTTATAATAAAGGATTAAATGCTAACATAAACTTGATTCTTGAATCGAAGGATGATATAGATAGTGTTTTAATTCTTGATATTGGTCAACAACGTGAGTTCCATAAAATTCCGTTTAGAGATACAATAAGACTAGATTTAAACGATAGTATTAATGATTTATATAACATTCTTTTTTACAAAGAGGGTAAAATGGTTTCAAGTCCTGTAAGGCATAATCAAATATGGCTTAATGGTAATAATATAACAATAAAAGGAAAGATAGATAATAAGCTAATTGTAGATACAATAATTGGTTCTGATTTATATTATAAATCGAAGAGTGTGTCAAAAAAATTAAGTGGTTTATTTAATAAGAAAGTTGAAGATTCTATAATTGATAATTATCTCTTTAAAAAGATAAAGGAAAATATAGAAAGTCCATTATCACTAGCTTTAGCAGATAATTATATTCTCAGAAATCAGAATAAATTAAAAAATCTTGAAAGATTAAATGAACTATTAATAAATCAAAAGGAGTTATTAAAAAATCATTCTTTTTTTAGACCTCACGCTCAGCTCCAAAAGACTATACAAGTCAAGAACTTAGAGTTTTCTAACTATAAATTCTACGACTTAAGAAATGATATATCAACAATAGTTCTCGATAAAGACAAAAAGTATATTATAGATTTTTGGTTTGTAAATTGCGCACCTTGTGTAAAAGATCATAAACACATTGCGACTAAAAAAGATTGGTTAACATCTAATAATTTTGAGTTAATTGGTATTTCGAATGATAAAGATTATGAATTGTTTAAAAACTACATTATTCAGAATAAATACGACTGGAAAAATTATAGAGAGGGAGATTCTCTTAAGTCAATTAGAAATGAATTAGATATTAAAGCATATCCTACCTATGTAATTATCGATAATGGCACAAAAATTGAAAAAATATTTAATTCATTTGAAGATGTAGAGGACTATCTTTCAAAATAGATTAATGAAACAACATTTCTACATACTACTAATTATAGTTGGGAATTTATTAATTTCTCAAACTTCTCATGCTCAGGTTGATTTTAATAAACGACCTGATGACGATTTGGGCAATGTAAAAGATGAATTTCAAGAATATTTTTTCGAGGCACTTAAGCAAAAGGGGATTGAGAATTATGACAGAGCTGTCGAATCACTATATAAGTGTTTAAACCTGGACAGTAAAAGGCCAGTAATTTATTTTGAATTAGGAAAGAACTACAATAAACTTAAAAACTTTGGTGCTGCTGAAGACAATCTTAAGAAGGCCATTAGCATGCAACCGGATAATGAGTGGTTCCTTGATGAATTGTACGATGTATACTTTCAACAAGATGATATTGATAACGCTATTAAAACCATTAAACAACTCGTTAAGTATCATCCTGACTACAAAGAGGATCTTGCCGCTTTATACGCAAGAGAAAAGCGCTATAAGCAGGCTTTAGAACTGTTAGATGAGTTGGATCAAGAATTAGGTGTAAGCGAAAGTAGGGATGCTATGCGTAACGATATTTACAGAATTACGGGTAACGCAGACGATCGTATCGATAATTTAGAACAACGCATTGCTAATAACCCAAATAACGAAGAAAATCATTTAAAACTCATTTACAGATACAGTCAAACTGGTAATAGAAAAAAAGCGTATAAAGCAGCTCAGAACCTTTTAAAAATAAAACCAGACTCAAAGTTTGTACATCTGGCTTTATATAAGTTTTATCTTGAAGACGAAAAAATAGACGATGCCATTAACTCAGTAAAAATTTCTCTAACAAGTCCTGAGATTAATGCAGAGGCTAAAGCTAAAGTATTAAAGGATTTTGTGAGTTTTGTGTCAAAAAATCCTGAATATGAATCGGATTTAGTTGAAATCACAGCATTAGTAGATAATAATAAAGACGCAGCAACATATAATAATTTAGGGCAGTACTATTTAAAGTCTGGTGATAAGGCAAAGGCCTTAGCAAATTTTAAAGAAGCCTTAAAACAGAACCCAAATGATTTTAAACTAATAAAGGATATCTTACTGATTCAGCTAGATTTACAAGCGTTTGAAGATGTTGTTACAGAGAGTGAAGAAGCCCTTGAATTGTATCCAGCACAACCTATTTTATATTTAGTAAACGGAGTTGCAAATAATCAACAAGGTGCACATAAAAAGGCAATTGACAGTTTAGAGATAGGTTTAGATTTCTTAATTGATAATCCAATAATGGAATCAGACTTTTACACGCAATTGAGTGTTGCCTATAAAGCTTTAAATAACAATAGTAAATCTGAAACGTTTGCTAAAAAGGCACAAGTCCTTAAAAACCAGCAATAAATGAATCATACTTTTATAAATAGGATTATAAAATTCACTTTGCTTTTTGTTTTAGTTGGTGTTACGACCAATTGTAAATCTGCTAAAAATGTTATCGCGTCTGGTGAGGCTAGCGAAAGACTTTCTGCAAAGCAAGTTATAAAGCAACATCAAAAAAACGACGCTGATTTTAACACTATGCAAGCTAGGGTTAGAATAGATTTAGCTCAAGGCGACAAAGAACAAGGTGCAACTTTTAATCTGAGGGTAGAAAAAGATAAAGTTATTTGGCTTAGTGCGCCTCTGGGTCTTGCACGCATGATGATAACACCAGAAAAAGTGCGCTTCTATAACAAGCAAGACAATGAGTATTTTGATGGTGATTATAAATTATTAAGTGATTTTGCAGGAGTAGAATTAGACTTTAATAAAGTTCAGAATGTGCTACTAGGACAGGCAATTTATGATTTAAAAGAGCAATCGTACTCAGTTTCGGTGAATGGCAATTCTTATGCCTTACAACCAAAAAATCAAAATGCCTTGCTAGAACTATTTTACCTCATTAATCCAGCGCACTTTAAAATGGACAGTTTGCAATTGTTTCAGCAATTAAAAAAGCGTATACTTCAAATAGATTATAAAGCCTATCAAGAAGTAGATAGGCAGGTTTTACCAAAAGATATAAGAATAATTGCCGTAGAGGATAGTGATGAAGTTTCCATTGTACTGGAATTTAAATCTATTACGCTAAATGAGGAGGTAAGATTTCCATTTAAAATTCCAAAGGGATATAAAGAAATAGTTATTAAATAATGCGTCTAGATAATTTCAGAACTTTTCTTCTCATAGGATTTGTCCTTTTCTCTACGTTCACTTTTTCTCAAAGTGACAAGCAAAAAAAGCTCGAGGCACAACGTCAAGAAATTCTGCGTGAAATTGATAAATTCAAGGCTTTTTTAACGGGTAAAAAGAAAGAGGAGCGTTCTGAAATTACTTTGATTGAAGACTTAAACTACAAGGTCCAAAGACGAAAGAATCTCATAAGAATAACTAATGAGCAAGCCAATTTATTGACACGTGAGATAAATGCAAATCAAAAAGAAATAACAAGCCTAAGGATTCAGTTACAAGAATTAAAGGACGATTATGCAGCCATGATTGTAAAGGCTTATAAAAGCAAGTCTGAACAAAGTAAGGTCATGTTTTTATTGTCTTCAACTAACTTTAAACAAGCATACAAAAGATTGCAGTATATAAAGCAATATGCGAATTACCTTAAGGAGCAAGGTGAAGTAATTAAAACAAAAACCAAGGAATTACAAGAGCTAAATATTGCGCTTTCAAAACAAAAAGAGGATAAGCAGAAACTTATTGATGAAAATAGAATTGCAAAACGACAGCTTGAAAAGGAGTTAAAGGAACGTGAAGTATTAATGGCTTCTATAAAGGCTGATATGAGTAAATTTACAGCTCAGATTAAGAAAAAGCGGCAAGAAGCAGATCGTATTGATAAAGAGATAAACCGATTAATTAGAGAAGCTATTGCAGCATCAAACAAGAAGGCGGGTAAAACAAATTCAACAGGTAAGTTTGTATTAACTCCAGAAGCCAAAAGATTAGCCTCTAGTTTTGAAGCTAATAAGGGTAAATTGGGTTGGCCAGTTACAAGAGGTGTAATAAAAGGTAAATTTGGTAAACGACGGTCATTAACAGATGCGTCGGTGACTAATAATTACAAGAGTATTCAAATTGCTACTGAGACCAATGCAGAGGTAAAAGCGGTATTTAAGGGTGAAGTTTCTGAAGTTCTAATAGTAAAGAATGGAAATCCTGCAATACTAATTAGACATGGTAACTACCTGACTATTTATATGAACCTTTCTAAAGTTTATGTGAAAAAAGGGGATAAAATTGAGACTGGCCAAACCATAGGTCAAGTATTCACCAATCGCTTACGTGGTGAAACGTTATTAGGCTTCAGAATCAATAAAAATAATCAGGTACTTAATCCAGAATACTGGCTTATTAAGAATTAGACTCTAACCACAACATAACCGCTTCTGGTTTTTCTATAATGTTTACCATTAAAAAAGTAGTAGCGCTTTCCTTTTACTCTAACAATTTTATATTGTTTAGGTAATTTTGTGACTACAGTAACAGTTGCAGGTTGTTTTACAACGACACGACTTGCGCAAGAACTAAAGCTTAAAGCAAATACAAAAACTAAAGTGTAAACTAGGTATCTCATCATTAAATAAATTTGGTTTAATGATAAGACTTAAAAGATTCAAAAAGGTTTAATCGAGTTTGTCATTCCTGTGAAGGTAGGAATCTAATTCTAAAAACACAATGTGCTTTCATGTGGATTCCACATCAAGTGCGGAATGACAAAAAGGACTATTCAAAAAGTGCTTTTAACTCAGTAGCATCCGAAGGCTTCATTTTACCAGCCAAAACTAAACTTAATTGCTTTCGGCGCAATGCAGCTTCAAAGCGTTCTTTTTCTAAATCAGTTTCTGGAATAAGCTCAGGAATTTTAACAGGACGACCTGTTTCATCAACAGCAACAAAGGTGTAAATAGCTTCATTAGCCTTTATGCATTCACCAGATTCACGGTCTTCTATCCAAACATCCATGTAAACTTCCATAGAGGAGGTAAAGGCACGAGATACTTTGGCTTCGATGGTTACAACACTTCCTAAAGGTACAGATCTATTAAAAGCCACATGATTAACAGAGGCAGTAACAACGATACGTCGTGAGTGCCTTCTTGCGGCAATACTAGCTGCTCTATCCATACGAGCTAAAAGCTCACCACCAAATAAATTATTAATTGGGTTAGTTTCACTTGGTAAAACAAGATCTGTTACTACAGTTTTAGATTGAAATGCGGTTCTTGGATGCATAAATCACAATAATTTTCGCAAAGATAGATTGAAATAAATTAAGTGCTATAAAAAGATTAGTCTAATTTCTTGATCAATAACCAAGCATCTTTGTTGTGCGCTTTTCGGATTTTGTAAAGCGCATTTTGTGCCTCAAGTCTATTAGGATAGCTTTCATACACCACTTCGTGTAAACCGTATCTGTTTTTACCAATTGTTCTAGCCTTATAGCCTTTAGCTCTTAGTTGTTTCACTTTCTTCTCAGAATTAGCTTCAATTCTAAAAGCTCCAGCCACAATATGGTAATTTCCCGCTTGCTTTTCTAGAGATAAGGTAGCCGCAGGTAATGGGTTGCTGATAACAAATGTAGCCTCTTGTACTTTGGCATCTAATTGTGCATTAGCATCTTCTTGGGCTAATTGATTATGATTCTCAATAGAAGTGCTATAGTAGTTATAACCAAGATAGCTACTAAACCCTAAAACGAGAACTGCTGCGGCCGCATATTTTAACCAATTGTTCTTCGATCTTTTTTCTGGCGTTATAACAATAGGAGTTTTCTCTTCTATTGCTTCAACCTCTTTTTTATAAAGTTCGCGAGAAACAGATTTAGATGTGTAATGCGATAAACCAAAAGCGTCAGTCAGATAATTGATATGAGTAGAAGGACTAAATATTATTTTACCTTCAGCATTTAAGATGAGCTCACCTATATTTTCTAGTTGAATAGTTTCTCCTTCGATTAAGTAAGACTTGATAGCTTTAACCTGCTTAGTAATTTTAGCATTTGCTGTCTCGTAAGGCAGCTTTTCTGCTTCAGCAATGAAGTTAGCTAATAAGCCAGCGTTAATTTGCACTTGCTCATTAAAAGACAATACTTTTTTTGGCGGATAGAATGTATGCGTAGATTCGTGAACCTTAGCAGAAACACGGTTCGTTAAAAACGCACCAAATCCTGGAATAGTTACACAATCGTAACGGTATAATAGATCACCAATGTAAGTTTCTAATTGCATATAATTTCTGCTTGCAAAACTAAAACGGGATTGTGAGTAGAACTAAGATATATACTAACACAAGCCGGAATTAAGTCTTATCTCGGTTAGAGAGTAAAACAAAATTAAAAATTTTTGAAAGTGATAAAAGTTTAGGCACAGATAGTTATTAACATCAGAAAATTTTAGTTTCTTGTAGGTTCGCTATCAATACTTTAAAATGACAGAACAACAATTAATTTATGCCTTGGCCTTACAGCATGTTCCAAAAATAGGATCTACAACGGCTAAGAAATTAATTAATCACTGTGGTTCTGCTGAAGCAGTGTTTAAAGAAAAAAAGGCTAAGCTTTTAAAAATTGATGGGATTGGAAGTATCACTATTGAAGGTCTTTTTGACAACATTCATTTAGAAGAAGCAGAGAATGAACTTCGATTTATAAAAGACAACAATATTCTAACCCATTATTTTACGGATGACACCTATCCTGAAAAATTAAAGCATTGTATTGATGGTCCAATCGTATTATTCCAGTCAGGTTGTGTCAATATAAAGCAGCAACCCATTATAAGTATAGTGGGTGCCAGGAAAATAACGACTAATGGAATTGCCTTTTGCGAAAAATTAGTCGAAGCCTTAGCTCCCTATAACCCAATTATAGTATCAGGCTTTGCTTATGGAACAGACATAACGGCTCAAACGTCATCACTAAAACAAAATCTTCAGACCATAGGATGTTTGGCGCATGGCCTAAATCAGATTTATCCTAAAGTACATAAGAAGTATGTTGCAGATATCGAAAAGCATGGTGGCTTTTTTACCGATTTTTGGAGTACAGATGCCTTTGATCGTAATAACTTTTTAAAACGCAATCGTATTATTGCTGGATTAAGTGAAGCAACTATTGTTATAGAATCTGCCGCAAAGGGTGGTAGTTTGGTAACTGCAGATATTGCCAATTCATACAATCGAGAAGTTTTTGCTGTTCCAGGCCGTACTACTGATAGCCAAAGTGTTGGGTGTAACAACCTAATTAAATTTCAAAAAGCACATTTATTGTCTCAGCCTCTGGATGTTCCTTATTTATTAAATTGGCAGTTAGAATCTGAACAGAAACCTGCTGTACAGAAGCAATTGTTTGTGGAATTAGACTCTGATGAAAAAACCATATACAATTACCTAAAAGCAAACGATAAGCAACTGTTAGATGTTATTGCCATAGATTGTAATATACCGTCTTACAAATTGGCAGGAATTTTGTTGAATATGGAACTTAAAGGTGTGGTTAGACCCTTACCTGGAAAGTTATTTGAATTGTATTAGTACCCAACCTTAGCCCTCACACGCTTTAATACATTATCAGCAACAATTTTAGCTTTATCAGCACCTTTAGCTAAAGCGGCATCAACCTCAGTAAGATTAGCCATGTAGTAGCTATAGCGTTCTCTAGGTTTAGCAAATCGTTCAAGTACTAATTCGTATAAGGCTTGTTTAGCATGGCCATACCCATAATTACCACCTTCATAGTTAGCCTTCATTTCAGTGATTTGCTCTTCAGAAGCTAAAAGACTATAAATAGCAAAGCAATTACAGGTTTTCCAATCCTTTGGTTCTTCTAATGGAGTGCTATCAGTTTGAATGGACATAATCTGCTTGCGCAATCTCTTTTCTGGTAAAAAGATATTTATAATGTTGTTCTTACTCTTACTCATTTTTGCACCATCGGTACCCGGAATAAGCATGGTATCTTTTTGAATATCTGCTTTTGGTAACACAAAGGTTTCACCTCCCATTTTAGCATGAAAACGTGAAGCAACATCACGTGTCATCTCAATATGTTGTTCTTGATCTTTACCTACAGGAATAATTTCAGAGTCGTAAAGTAGAATATCTGCTGCCATTAGCATAGGATAGGTAAACAAGCCACCATTAACATCGTCTAGTCGGTCTGCTTTATCCTTAAAACTATGGGCTAATTCTAAACGCTTAAAAGGAAAGAAACAATTAAGATACCAGGCCAACTCGGTAACTTGTGGCACATCGCTCTGTCTATAAAAAACGGTTTTATCGATATCAAGACCAAATGCTAACCACGCAGCTGCAGTAGAGTAGGTATTGTTACGAAGGATTTTGGCGTCTTTAATCTGAGTTAAAGAATGCAGGTTTGCAATAAATAAGTAAGAATCATTAGCCTCGTCTTTGGCTTTTTCTATTGCAGGTAAAATAGCGCCTAAAATATTTCCTAAATGCGGTGTCCCTGTACTTTGTATGCCTGTTAGTATTCTTGCCATGTCAACGTCCTGTAAAAACAGGAATTTCTTTTAAAATTAAACGATGCGCAAAGATAATTTTTTTACTAAAACTATTTAATTAGTTTTGGTGCTATGGCAATATTTAAATATCCATTTTGGGTTTTGTATCGCATATGGTTTTACATACTAGTGGCAATACCTATTATTGTTTTATTTCCAGTTTTACTTCTATCTATTTCAAGAGAGAAATGGTATCCTTATTTCTTTAGACTCGCCAGAATATGGGCTAAATTCATCTTAATAGGAATGGGCTTCAATTATAAAATCCTGCGGGAAGAAACTCCAGATCGTAAGAAAAGCTACATGTTTGTAGCGAACCATACCTCAATGACGGATATTATGCTAATGTTGGTGTCAGTTAAAAATCCATTTGTATTTGTTGGTAAGAAAGAATTAGCAAAAATTCCACTTTTTGGATTCTTTTACAAGCGTACTTGTATACTCGTAGATCGCAGCAGTGTTAAAAGTAGACAAGCTGTTTTTTTAAGGGCACAACGTAGACTTAAACAAGGTTTAAGTATTTGTATTTTTCCAGAAGGTGGAGTGCCAGATGAGGCTATTGTATTAGATACCTTTAAGGATGGTGCGTTTCGATTAGCTATTAATCATAAAATACCTGTTGTACCTATAACGTTCTATGATAATAAAAAGCGCTTTTCATATACCTTCTTTAGTGGTGGTCCTGGCAGAATGTTAGCCAAAATTCATCTTTTCTTTACTACTGAGTCGCTAACTATAGACGATACCAAAACTCTAAATGCAGAAGTACGAGAGGTAATTGAAGATGAACTATGTAAAAATTTAAAAAGTGTCTAAAAAAGGAAAAGCCACCCTAACCACGAGTAGCTTTTTTGTCATCATTGCATTCATCATTGCTTTTTATGTGTTGCAACAACCTAACCTAATTTAAAGTTCACCTAAAACTTAAAACTTATACCTGTATACACTCCAATAAAGAACGGTCTAAAATCTCCAGATGTGTTATTGAATGTATTCAGTTGATACTTGAACTGAGGTTCAAGATTTATATTCCATTGTTTAGACAAGTTATAATCTAAGCCCAATCCAAAGTTGGCACTAAAACTTGTACTATTTATATTATTAGCTTCACCGATTAACGTAGATACACCATCAAGATCAGCGTACAATTCGTTATTATTTAAAAAGAAAGTACTAAATCCACCAATCACATTAATGCCAAACTTTTTATCTAAAAGTGCATATTCTACTTCTAACGGCACCTCAATAAAACCAATGCGTTGATCGATACTTCCTACTTTATAAGAACTTAAATCAGAAGAAGCCACCATTGAACTTGTACTCATTAATGATAATGACTGTGTTTTGCTATTAAGCGTAATATTCTGATATTTTTGAGGTGTTCTTCCTCCTACAGTAATAAAAGCTACTGAGGCAGCAGGATTTGGATTGGTTATTGCTAAAACACCAGAAGTCGTCTGGTTAAGATTAACTAAATTAACCCCTGCTCTTACTTTTAATTTATTAGAAATGGCATAAGAACCAGCTATACCATAGCTCATATTAATATCTCCACTTTTGGTATTCTCAGCAAATTGCTGATCTATAGAAGATCCATTACCAAGAGAGCTGTAGTAAACAGGTGCAACATGCGGTCTTATGCTCCACCTGTTTGATTCATTTTCTTTTTCATCAATAATATCTTCCTCTTCATTAGTATCAGCGATTGCATCATAAAGAGATTCTTTTTTCGGGTCTTCTTTAAGAATTTCCGTTTCTTTTTCTTTTTGACTATTCTCGGTAACTGAAGAATCGGTGGAGTTTTGAGCCTTAGATTGGTTAGTTACGGCAGTATTTCTTTCCTCAATTGTTTTCTTAATCGTAGACTTTAATTCTGGCCCTTTAATTAATTCTAACTTCTTAAAACTTGAATTAGGTTCTTTATTTTCTGTATTCAAAGCAACCTTCGAATCGTTTGACTTATCGTGATTTGTACTTACTGGATCAGACGATTCAGATTGAGAAGTTTTCTGCCCGTTATCCCTATTTTCGTAATACGCAGCTACTGAATTTAACTGCGACTTGGGACTCTGGATAAATTGCTTAGCGGTATTAAAATTTTGAGTTGAAATTTTGTCATTAGAATTTTCGTTTTGTTCTAAAGTATTCTTAGAATCTACAAACTCCAATTTTTCAACGCCGTTAGTATCATTTAAAATTTTATCCTCTTTAGTGGTGTTTTGATTAGAATCGGGATTATTTTTTTCTGTATCAACAACGATTGGTTGCGCAGACGGGTCAGCATCTGAATTAAAAACAGATATCCCAACAGTAACCAATAAAAGAACAGCTGCAGCTACACCACCAATCTGCCACCAAATAGGGATAACTCTGCGTTTCTTCTTTTTATTAGGAAGGCTTTCGCTTATACGATTCCAAACAGCATCATTAGGTGCTACTTCAAAATCTTTAAACTTTTCCTGAAAAAGTCTATCTATATTTTTCTTTTCGTTCATTATTATAATGATTGCGAACTTCTATTCGCTTTATAATCTTCTATTTTATCTTTTAAAATCAATCTAGCCCTTGCTAAATTAGATTTTGAGGTTCCTATTGAAATATTGATTAATTCACTTATCTCAACATGCGTGTAACCATCTAAAACGTATAAATTGAAAACCAATCTATATCTGTCAGGCAATTCTTGAATTAGACCTAGTAAAAAATCTATACTCAAATCTTTGTCATTAATATCTACGCTAACATCCTCAATATTACCTTCATCAGTGATATCGTATACTCCTACATTTTCTCTGTAGCGTTGCAATGACGTATTAATTGCAATTCGTTTTAACCAACCTTCAAAAGAACCTTTATTATTATACTGATCTATTTTACTAAATACAGTTATAAATGCGTCGTGCAGATTGTCTTCTGCCTCGGCATAATTTCTAGAATACTTAAGACAAAGCGAAAATAATTTACTTGCATATTGCTTGTATAATTGGCTTTGTGCTTGAGCATCTTGTTTTATACAATTTTTAATGAGTCTTTCTAAACTCACATTGTTGTTGGATTTAATTAATAATTATCTACTATTTTGATTTGGTGCTATTTATTGCAATAGGTGCTCTCAATATAGTACTGATTTTTACCTTCATCATCACCATTACACCACCTCTTTAAGAAGATAACATAATCAAATTCACTACGTAGATGCAGAATATGCAAAAGGGTTGCGTCTAAAAACAAAAAAAATCCTGAATTTTCAGGATTTTTTTTGTAACTTACTGATTGTCATTGATTAATGCTCTAACTTTTTCTTCAAGTTCGTCCATTAAATCAGGATTGTCTTTAATTAATGACTTAACAGCGTCACGTCCTTGACCCAATTTCGTGTCTTCATAGCTAAACCATGAACCACTCTTTTTAACGATGTCGTGTTCAACAGCGAGGTCGAGTACTTCTCCTACTTTAGAAACACCTTCTCCATACATAATATCGAACTCAGCAGTTCTAAATGGAGGGGCAACTTTATTTTTAACCACTTTAACACGTGTTTTGTTACCCATAACATTA
>NZ_JABSST010000026.1 GCF_013213975.1 Winogradskyella sp. | reverse complement strand
AAAACTCAAATCAACTCAGAGATGGTATTGAAAGTGGATCTATTTGTACCGATACAAATACATACTGGATCTGGGTAGAGTATGATTTCCCCATATTTGGTCAAATGGATGAAAATGGGAATAATATAACCAATCAACAAATAAGAGCAGATTTTGAAAACGAAATGTCTCAACACTTCACTATTTGTTATGTCGCGCATAGTGACAATTGTGAAAATATAGACAGATGGACAGTTAATATTGAAGAATTTCAAGAATATTATAACCCATTCCTCGGTTCAGGAGCTGGAAGTGGTGGGAGTGGTGCAATTATTGTAAGAGGTGGATCTAGTACTCATCCATCGGCAATATGTGATTACCAGTAATCATAGCAATGATGAATAAATCCCAAAGAATTAAACTTACAAAACGGATAAAAGTATTATACTTTTATCCGTTTTTAATTATTATATTTTTTTTCCAATCTAGTTTAAATTGTCAGGAAAACAGTTCACCAGCTTATAAGGATATTATTGAAAATGAACTTTTAACCGAAGACAGTAAGATTCGAAAAATCGATAGTCTATTGCAGTTATATAAAGATAGAAAAGAATATGAAAAACTATTTGATGATATCTACTCTTATGGTTTTTGGTACTTCTTAAATGGAAAGTATGAAAAAGCTATTGACATTTGTAAAAAGGGTTTAGGATTTGCAAATAAGTTTGATAACCCTGACCCAGATAGATTTGGTGGTTTAAAAAACACAATAGGTTCTTCATATTTAATAACTGGTAATTATGAGGAAGCATTTAAAGTTTATGAAGATATCACAAAAACTGTTGAAATTGATCGTCGCATTGCAATGGCATATAATTATATGGCCTTATGTAAAAAAAATCAAGGAGATTATTATGATGCAAACGATTATTTTGAATTATCAACTTCAAAAGCAAAGAACTTAGAAGATAAATCATATCATATAGAATTTGTTATCAATGAAACTTCAAATTATGATCAAATTTTAAATAAAAAATTAAAACAAAAAGGTGTTAGGACATTAAAACGCATACTCAATCTAGTCAAAACGGATAGTAATTATAAAAAAGCTTTGTCACCTATTTACAAAGTCTTGATTCACCAAAAGATTGGAAGTTTACAATTAAGTATTGATGATAAGTTGCTCAGTGAAGCAGAATTAAATTACAAAGAAGCCCTAAATATTACAAAAAATCATGATGATTTAAACGAGCAAAAAGGCGCTATATTAAATGCTCTAGGGTATATTAGGCTGAAACGAAATCAACCAGAAAGCTTAGACTATCTAGAGGATGCTCTCATATACATTAAAAATCCTGAAACTAAATCGATATGTTACAGTAACATAGCACTTCATTACGCTAATAACAATTTATTTGATTCAGCTTTACAAAACGCAAATTATGCTTTAAACCTCCTTTTGAAATTTGATCTTGCGGAGAATTATGCAGTACCGAGAATAGATGATTTGCGCGAATCAATATACAAACACGAATTGTTAACAGCCATGATTGAAAAGGCCGAAATTTTTATGATGAAACACAATGTTTCTAAACATCAAAAAGATTTAAATTCTGCATTCGAGTTACTAACTCTTTCTGACCAACTAGTAGACATTATTAGACTCGAAAGCGATGCTACAGAATCAAAATTATTTTGGAGAAACATGACGTCAAGAATTTATGGCAATATGGTTGAGATCTGCCATAAACTCAACAAAGCAAATGAAGCCTTTTCTTATATCGAAAAAAACAAAGCGTTACTATTACTCGAAGATATCACCCAAAAAAAATATTTTAATTCTGGAAATGTCCCTAAAGATTTAATTACCACATATTCAAATCTCAAAGATGATATACGATCTCAAACGGAATTGCTTAATTCTCAGGAAAAAGCTAAACAAGATTCTACAAGGGCACAATTGATAAATTCTAAAACTCGTCTTACCTACTTCCTGGACTCCATACAAAACACAAAATATGGTAGGTATTTTAAGAATAATAAACTTACTAATATCCTCTCATTGAAGGATATCCAAAAATCCTTAGAAGATAACCAATCCAACATAAGTTATATACTCAACGAAAAGAGTGGCTATGGATTGGTGATAACAAAAAATAACTATAGGCTTTTTAAAATCAATAATGTAGATTCATTAAATAGACTAACGAGACGCTTTCAAAAGTTTTTATTACAACCCTTGAATTCTAAAACAGAACAAGACAACTTTTATTCCACATCTCGAAGGTTGTACTCCTTATTATTGCCAACAGAAATTCAATCTTTAATTAAAGATAAATCGCTTTTAATAAGTGCAGATTACTATTTGCAAAATTTAGCTTTTGAAGCCTTAATAGACAATTCAGAAAAGTACCTTATAGAAAACCATATTATTAACTATTCGTATTCCTCAAGTTTTCTTGAAACAAATGCCAAAATAAAACGAGAGCCTACAAAAGATTTTATCGGATTTGCACCAATTAATTTTAGTAATGGATTAAATAGATTAAAAAGAACTGAACAAGAAATTGAAGCAATTTCAAATTCCTTTAATGGTGATAATTACTATTTCGATTACGCTGATAGTAAAACTTTTAAAAACAGCATAAACGATTATAACATTATACACCTTGCTACCCACGCCAATGCTAATGATAGCATAAGACCATGGATAGCATTACACGATAAATTAATAACATTAGATGAGCTTTACCTTACTAATAATTCAGCCGAATTAGTCGTGCTTAGTGCCTGTGAAACTGGATTGGGTGAAATTAAACAAGGGGAAGGCGTCATGAGTTTAGCCAGAGGCTTTTTCAATACTGGAGCTAATTCAGTAGTTTCATCTTTATGGAATGTCAATGATAAATCAGGAACTGATATTATGACTAATTTCTATAAAAATCTAGCTGCTGGCGATTCAAAATCTCTAGCACTTCAAAAAGCAAAAATAGATTATATCAATACTTCAAAATTAAGTCAAAAGTCCCCTTATTATTGGGCTTCCTTCATTTTGATTGGTGACCCAAGTCCTATAAAGAACACATCTAATAGTTGGCTTTATATTTTAATTGCGCTTTCAATAATAAGTTTCATATTCATTTTATTTAAAAGAAAACATAAAATTCTTGGGTAACATTTATTGATTTAAATGAACACCATACTGAAGTAATTTTTGTTGAATTAAAATTAGTTAGTAGATCAATGAGGAATCATAAAACACTAAGATTCCTCAAAAAAGATTAATAAGAATTGATTATTGACCGATTATTTTTTCAATAATCAACAAAAGCGCCTTTGACACGCTCAGAGGCTTTTTTTTAGTCTAATACAAATCCTAAAGGTCTACCTGTTGCACCATTTGGAAAACTAATCCCTAAAAGTGCAGAAATAGTTGGTGCAATATCTGAGATTATCGTTTTAGTATAGGTTTCACCCTGCTGTATACCTGAACCAAAAAATAATAAAGGCACATGAGTATCATAGTTTAAACCACTACCATGCGTAGATCCTTTTCTGCTGTAAGCAATATGAGCAATATCGTCTACAACAATTACATCACCAGAGCGCTTTTGATTATATCCATTTTGTAATAATACCTCAATACCTGTGGTAAAATTAGTACTGTTCATAGTCGTTGCTGTATACACCTTGGCAATATTAGGATAGCTAATTTGTTCGTCTACTAAGGCTTGCTCTACATCATGAATATTAAGACCTAACTCCTTTAATTTGGTCTTGTTTAAAAATATCTGGTTGTTGCTTACATTCTCTACCAAATCTGTCGTGCCATAAGTATCCATTAAAAACTTTTGAAATAATGCTTTCCTAGTATTATAATCTA
Organism: Winogradskyella sp.; assembly: GCF_013213975.1. Taxonomy (GTDB): domain Bacteria; phylum Bacteroidota; class Bacteroidia; order Flavobacteriales; family Flavobacteriaceae; genus Winogradskyella. The sequence continues at coordinate 33,784 of NZ_JABSST010000026.1, read as the reverse complement.
AATAACCCGCTGGAATCTTAACCGATTGCAAATAAGCTGGCACGTTAACCGCACCATGATCTGCTGTTAAAAAAACCGTGTATTCCCCTTCTCCAACATAACTATCTAAAGCATCTAATAACCGTTCTAGATCTTTATCTAGCCTTATGTAAGTGTCCTCAACTTCTTTAGAGTTCACTCCAAAATTATGACCTACATAATCTGTACTCGAAAAACTAATGGCTAAAACATCAGTATCTTCATCTTGCCCTAAGGTCTCACCTTTAAGGGCAGCTAAAGCAAAATCCATAGTTATACTATTGCCATAAGGTGTTGTCTTCAAAATATCAAAACCACCATTTTGCGAGCTTAATGCAGCTAAGTCATAAGGGAAGGTTGCAGTTGGCTTTCCATTAAATCCACGCTCAAAATCATTTTGATCTTCACCACTTTCAATATACGTATCTATTGGAAACGCAGTATTCCAAACTTTAAGATAAGATGCAACAGCATCAGAAGCATTAAAGTCACTGACCCATTTAGGTAAATCCTTTCTATAAAAACTGCTTGTTATCCATACTCCTTCATCCTTTCCATGAAACCAATATGCCGCATTAGCGGTGTGGCCTGCTGGTAATATTGCTCCTCTATCTTTAAGGGCAATTCCAATGGTCTTACCTCGCATTTGCGTAAATAATCGGTTTTCATCGGCAAAGCTCGTGGTTAGCATACGCTGTGGAGACATTCTACCAGCTGAACTCTCGGTACCTACAGAATTTACCTCATCATCCTGTGCACAATAAACAGACGCCTTTATCTCTTTATCATACCAATTATTAGAAATAATACCGTGGTATTTTGGTGTTGTACCTGTATATACAGATGCGTGACCTGGTCCTGTATAGGTTGGCACATAATTAAAATGGTTGTTTTTACAGTTAAACCCTTCATTGATTAGTCGCTTAAAACCTCCTTCACCAAACTTAGATTCAAAACGAGTTAGATAATCATATCGCATCTGATCAACCACAATTCCTACAATTAATTTTGGTGTTTTTGAGACTGTTTCCCCATAAGAATTTATGGAAACGTCCCTACTCTTTTCTTGTGCTTTACAAGAAAAAATTATGGTTAAGGTTACAAGTATTGAAAAGATATTTTTCATTATTCTAAGCCATTATTTTGCGTTTCAAAAATACGTTTTTTCAACCATCTTAATTTAAATTAACATTAATAAACTCATCTTTTTTCATACTTTAGCACTAAGAAATTCTTACATGAAGTACCTTCATAATATTGGCACTTATTTTCTAATGATTAAGGATATGTTTCGCAAACCCACCAAATGGTCGGTGCTAAAAACATTAATCCTAAAAGATATTGATGACCTTATTATAGGATCGCTTGGTATTGTTGCCTTTATAGCATTTTTTGTTGGTGGAGTTGTTGCAATACAAACATCTTTAAACATTAGCAATCCATTGATCCCAAAATACTTGGTGGGTTTTGCAACGAGACAATCTATTATCCTAGAGTTTGCACCAACATTTATTTCTATAATCATGGCCGGTAAAGTCGGCTCGTTTATCACCTCCAGTATTGGTACCATGAGAGTTACAGAACAGATTGATGCCCTAGAAGTAATGGGCATAAATGCTATCAATTACTTGGTATTTCCAAAATTTATTGCCTTAACCTTATACCCATTTGTAATTTCAATTGCGATGTCATTAGGTATTCTAGGAGGACTTGTAGCTTGCGTTTATGGAGGTTATGGCACCATGGACGATTACATAGATGGAGTGCAGAATGACTTCATTGCCTTTCATATGGCCTATGCCTTTATTAAGACCTTAGTGTTTGCTTTTATTCTAGCAACAATTCCTTCGTTTTATGGGTATTTCATGAAAGGTGGTGCTCTCGAAGTTGGTAAGGCCAGCACAACATCCTTTGTTTGGACCAGTGTTGTAATTATACTTCTTAACTTTTTACTAACCAGTTTACTTTTAGGCTAATGATAGAAGTTAAAGACTTACATAAATCTTTTGGTGAAGCTCATATTTTAAAGGGTATTACAACCACTTTTGATAAGGGCAAGACAAATCTAATCATTGGACAGAGTGGTTCTGGTAAAACCGTATTTTTAAAATGCCTCTTAGGATTATTTGAATATGAACAAGGTAGTATTTCTTATGATGGCAAAATATTTAGTAATCTAAGTGCAGATGAAAGGACGGAACTAAGGTCTGATATTGGTATGGTCTTTCAAGGCAGTGCCCTTTTTGATTCTATGACTATTGCAGAAAATGTAATGTTTCCTTTGCGTATGTTTACCAAACAAAGTAAAAGCGAGATGGAGGATCGTGTAGATTTTGTGTTGAAGCGTGTTAATCTTGATGGTGCACATCATAAAATGCCGAGTGAAGCTTCAGGTGGTATGCAAAAGCGTGTGGCAATCGCCAGAGCCATCGTAAACAATCCAAAATATTTGTTTTGTGATGAACCAAACTCAGGACTGGACCCAAAAACCGCTATAGTTATTGATAATCTCATTCAAGAAATAACTGATGAATATCAAATAACAACTGTTATTAATTCACATGACATGAATTCGGTAATGGAGATTGGTGAAAAAATTGTTTTTCTTAAAGATGGGCATAAAGAGTGGGAAGGTTCCAAAGACACCATTTTTAGAACGGACAATAAAGCCGTAACAAATTTTGTATATTCTTCTGAATTATTTAAAAAAGTTCGTCGTATGTACTTAGAAGAAAACCAATAATTAATTTCGCTTTATACTCACCTTTTCGGTCTTCAATACCTGTTTTAACCAAACTAATAATTCTCCTTCTTTGACTAAAGCAATACTATCATTTACAGAAGCTTTCCATTTGATGTTAGCCACTGAAAGCGTATCAATTTTAATAAAATCTTTTGATTCTAACATCTTCGCATAACCAAAGTATTCAAGATCATTAAAACGAATTTTAGCATCTTTAGCCAGAGCAGAAAAAGCTATGTCGTCTGATGTGTTTTGGGCTTCGAGTTGTTGATTCAATCCAGAAATAGTTTGTTGGAGCTCATCGATTTCTTTTTCTAAAGCTGAGATTAATAATCTACTTTGATTCAGTTCTTCTCTTTTATCATTATAAGCATTTGTAATTAGCTCAAAACTCTTTGAATCTCCACCTTTAATTTTAAGTTCAACATTTTTTAACTTGTCAAAATTTGGATTAGAGGTTAACTCATTATTCCAAAGCTGTTTTGTTTGATCGCTTATTTCACTGAAAAAACTCAACTCAATAACCTGGTCTTCATACCTATAGTCCTTGTCAAACAGTTGAACATTAAGCGGCTCGACTTTGGTTTCTATAAACTTTTTTGCTTGATTATCAAAAATAGATTCTTTATAAACATCAATAAATGTTAAGGTTGGCCAAATCATAACTGCAATAGCAATTAATGAGGCCAATTGAGCTGTTCGTTTACGCCTTTGAGAATTCGCATATTTAAGCATTGGGAATCTTAAAACTTTAAGTACTATAAAAGTTGCTAAAGCAATAAATATGGTGTTAATGGTAAACAAATTCATTGCACCACCAAAAAATATCCAATTGCCTTTTGCAAGACTGTATCCTGCTGTACATAGAGGCGGCATTAAGGCAGTTGCAATGGCTACACCAAAAATAACAGAAGCAATAGTGCCCTTTTTTGTTCGAGCAATAATTAAGGCTAAGCCACCAAAAAAGGCTATTACAACATCTCGAATATCTGGTTTTGTTCTACCTAAAAGTTCCGATGTTTCTGATGATGTCCCAAGCGGAAAAAATCTAAAAAAGATATACGCTGTAAGTAAACTTAGCACGATCATTGTTGCCAAGTTAATGAGTGATTTCTTAAGCGTGTCAATATCATTTAGTGCTATTGACATACCGATACCCAAAATCGGGCCCATTAGTGGAGAAATTAACATGGCACCAATTACCACTGCAGTAGAATCAGCATTGAGTCCAACAGATGCCACCATGATGGAACAAACCAATATCCACGCGGTTGCACCTTTAAATGAGATATCCGTTTTTATGGCAGCAATTGTTGCGTCTCTATCGGTATCGTCTCTAAAATCTAAAAGCTCACTTAAGAATGTGGATATACTTGAAAAAAGTCCTTGCGCATCCTTTTTAACAGCTTCTTTTTTCTCTTCTACTGCTTTGTCTTTACTTAATTTTTGTTCTTCTTCAGAAAAGTTGAATTTACTTTCGTCGCTCATAGTTTAACCGTATTCCTCCCCAAAATTGGCTTTTACATTTTGGAGGACCTTTTTAATGTCTTGCTCTTTAGCCTTAGGAAAGATAAGCAAAACTTCGTCTTTATCTACTATGATATAATCTTTTAGTCCATCTAAAACGACAATCTTATCTTTTTTAGAACGTATCATATTACCTGATGCATTTTCAGCTAAAACTCTTGAATTTACAACAGCATTGCTGTCTTCATCTTTATCCAGCTTATCATATAAACTTCCCCAAGTTCCTAAATCGTTCCAATCAAAAGTCGCTGGAATTACATGAACATTATCACTCTTTTCCATTAAAGCATAATCAACAGAAATGTTCTCTGCCTTTGGATAATTTTCTTTTATAAAATCGTCTTCAAATTCAGTGTTATAAACAGTATAGCCGCTCTCAAAAAGTTCAAACAATTGTGGTTGATTTCTTTTAAAAGCTGAAACAACAGTCTTAGCACTCCACATAAATATACCTGCATTCCATAAGAAATTACCTTGCTCAATAAAAGTCTTTGCTGTTTCATAATCTGGCTTTTCTCTAAATTGATCAACAGATTTAATCTCTGAATTACTTGATTTATCAAACTCAATATAACCATATCCTGTATTTGCGAATGTTGGAGTAATTCCTAAAGTCATTAAAGCATCATTAGACTCACAGAAATCAAATGCGGTCTGTACGTTATTAGAAAATGCTTGTTCATCCTCAATCCAATGATCACTAGGAGCCACAATCATTACTGCATCTTCATTTTCTTTTTGAATCTTCAGAGCAGCATATAGAATGCATGGAGCTGTGTTACGCATTGCTGGTTCTAATACGACCTGACGCTTGGTTACTCCAGGTAGTTGTTCAAAAACTAAATCATTGTAATGCTCATTAGTTAATATGAAAATATTCTCTGCTGGAATTAAATTTGCTAAGCGATTAAAGGTCTTTTGAATCAGTGTTTCACCTGTTCCTAGCATATCATGAAATTGCTTTGGGAAATTTTGTGTACTAACTGGCCAAAATCTTGAGCCTACACCTCCTGCCATTAATATAGCGTAATAATTATTATTCATTGTTCTAGTATTTTTACTTCTGCATAAGGGTTAAAAAGATACATCTTTCCTGTTGCTTCCTCAATGCATTCAATTCGTTTTCTTCTTTTATTACCGCGAATAAAGACTCTATCATTATAAAGTTTAAAGCGCTGGTTCAAATTTACCTGAAATACATAGGTCTTATCGTTAGCTACATCAAATTGTTTTAAAGCTAAAGCGAGTTGCCCATCCGTATCACTAGACGCTTTTGGGTTTTTAAAATGTCTTGCTAATAAAGGTAATAACTCTTTTGGAAAAATCTCTGGCCTTAAAAAAGGCAACATCAAATGCTGAAAGGTTTGTTTCCATTCTTTACCATGAGGCTTTATTAATTGGCCATAAGTTTTATAGGCCTCAAAATGAGCAATTTCGTGAATTAGGGTGATTAAAAAGCGATATGGATTTAAATTACCGTTGACTGTAATTTGATGCTTTCCTTCGGGTAACATCCGATAATCCCCATGCTTGGTTTTGCGCTCTTTTTTAACCTTTATGATTAGGTTATCCAGCTGTAATAATGATTCTATCTGAGGTACTGCTGTTTCAGGAATATATTCGAGAAATTGATTTTGCATTGGCTTTTAAACAACTTACTTTAGCTAGTCTAATCCTTAATGATAATCATTTTTGATAGATCATTTAATTTAAGCAAATATAATCCTGTTGTTGCAACATCAACTTTTAAAGCAGTAGTATTTGTGAATTGGTCAAAAGATTCATTTAGAATTTCAATCTGCCTACCACTAATATCAAACAATTGAATGGTTTCCGTTCCATCAGTGTTTGAAATAAAGATTTCACCATTTATCGCAGGATTAGGATAAACAGAAATTGATGGTTCGAATTCTTCAGTATTCAGTGAACCATTAAAATAAGGCACAGCAAAATCGAAGGTATCTTCAGCTACGGCTTGACCAATAAATCGCCCAGGTATATCATCTGCAGGCGGATGGATACCACCCCAAATTCTGCTTAAACTCGTTTGGTCTGAAGCATCTCTATACGTGGCCCATTGTAATACAACATCAACGGATGGACCTTCTTCAAAAACTAAAAACTCATTAGCCTTGGCTGTAAACTCTCCCAGTCCACCTGGAAAATATTCGCTGCCAGTCATCATAGTTATCAATTCTGCTGCGGTTCTTGAATACGTAGAGTGCCCAGACACATAACCAGCGAAAGGAGGAGTTACGAACGAAGGTCTTTGGTAAGGATACCAGTCTTCTGCTAATATCCAACCAACACCTGCCTGATCTGTTTCTGTATTACCAATAAAATCGTGACCTCGCCATGTAAATAACTTTATCTTACCTAAATGCTGATTGGCAAAACCAGCTAATGGATCACCCATTTCAACAACTTCTATTAAGCCGTCGATCAAAGGCATACCGCCAACATCGTAATTACTTAAGGTGTTATCAGAGCTTTGTCCACGCTCTGCCATAGATCGTATTGCCGAAATAGGTCGAATATAATCGTACCAGCCTTTGACACTCCATGCAGAAATAGCGGCATCATGCATACCACCGCCCAATACAAAATAGGCTTTGACATCCCATTCTAAAGGATCTAATACATCGCCTGCACCCTCAAAACGCTTTTCAAATTGTGGATGGTCGTTCACATAATTTAAAATTGAAAACCAATGACCTGGTGGAGTTTCAGAGTCCGGACCATCAGCCCAAAACTCAGCCAGTACGCGAGCATAGTCGCCTCTTGGCACCATATTAACTTCATAAGGATTTCCAGTTACAGTATTTACTGAATGTCCATTACTATTAGCCCCGCCATTTAAAAAGTCATAAAACGATGGGTAATCCGTATAAGCAGTTGGAAATGTACTAATATCTATATTGCCTATGGAATTAGGTGAGATATCCCACATAACACCATCTGACTGATCGAGATGGGATTGCCAAACGGAAACCATTGAAAATCCCCATTTATAAGCATCACTCAAAGCATTATCTTCCGTTAAGCTGATATAAGGAGGATCGGAAGGATCATGAAAAACATGGTAATCATTTCCTTCTCTTTGATAGGTAACTTTGTCTTCCTCTTTCAATGCAAAACCGAATACATTTCCCCATTCTGGACTAAGAAATGGAGGAATATTATCTCCAATGGGATTACCACCTTGATCAATAAAAACATCAAGTCCTAGTGGCTGCCATCTATTAGGATCATTTATTGGAGGGTTATTATTTACATCTAGGCCATAAGGCTGATTTACTGGCTCATAGTAGGCATTATCATAGCCAGTAGTTTCCCTTGAACCATCCTGTAAACCATAATCGATAATAGTTTGGGCCACAAAATTTCCAAATGCAGCAGCGTCTCCGTCTTCATAGAACATTGATGTATTAGTCCTATCAAATCCCAATTTATCCATTAATAAATCGAAACGTGCTTGGGTTTCATCTACACCAGGTGAATTTTGAAATCGATGCGACATTAAACGATACATGGCAAAACTTATAGCCTTACTCAAAGATGTTTCTAAATCTTCATTAGGAGTAAAATCCACGAGTGTGCTAGAATATCCATTAAGCGAATTTCCAATCAAATAAGGTATTGCGATGTTATCATAAACAGCCCATACATCATACATCGCTACACTGGTATGAAATAAATTTCTAGCATGAATTGTTGGCCTTGCAAAATCATCTCTTATAGCCTCTAACAATGCCTCGTTCCATAACCTTGCAATAGAAATATCTTCAGGCAGATTATCGACTCCGAGATTTACATTTATAGACACTTCTGTACTCGAGCATTGATCATCTGTTTCTCGAACGGATACGGAACCAGATTCTTCTAAATGCCATCTAACATTTATTGCACTTGTACCTTGCCCAGTTAAAATTTCGCCGCCTAAAACTGTCCAATTTGCTGTTGATCCTGGTGCAATGTTATAAGTATACGTCTCAGTTCTAAGAAATGAAGAACTTGTATTACCAACTAAAATTTGGGATGGTAAATAACTACAGGATCCATCATCTAAAACGGCATCTGGATCATAATTACAAGACAATGGATCAGTACAACCGTACATTTTTTGACTAGGCTCAATATCCAAAACTTCCAGTCCAGTGCCTTCTGTTAATTTTACAGTAATATTTGACGAAAGATTGGTGTAGTTTTCAGTTAAGCCCGAAGGCCAATTAACCTCTAGGTTGGTAATTTGTGTTGCATCATCAATTCCGAAATGCACTCCTTGTAAGTTCTGACCTAAAAACCCAACACCTGAATAATAGCGTTTAAGTGTTCCATTTACGGTAGTTATAGAAACTGTTGTCCCGATAGCATCTCTGTTTGAGGTAGTTCCTTCTAAACGAACTTTAAACCAATTTAAGGTTGTAATAGTATCATCAAAATTAAGTAGCTTATTCTCATAAAAGAAACATTCACGATCACTATTAGTAACTATAAGGTCCATATCTCCATCGTTGTCATAATCAAAATCTAAGGCTTCTACACTAATACCTAATTCATTTAACCCTAATACCCCAGAGACATCAGAAAAGGCAACCGATCCTTGAGCTGCAGAATTCCTGTAATAAATATTGGCTTCTTCTCCACGTCGATTAGGTACAAATCCATTAGCAACAAATAAATCCTCATCACCATCTAAGTCAAAATCAGAGAACTTAGTTCCCCATGCCCACAATGAATTACCAACGCCATTCATATCTGCTAATTCTGAAAAAGTACCATCGCCATTATTAGTCAGTAAAAAGTTATCGTCTACGGAGGTTACAAAAAGATCAAATTCGCCATTTAGGTCATAATCACCAACTGTAAGTCCCATATCCTCGCCAGAAGTATTAATACCATAAGTCGAAGCATTTTCTGCAAAGGACGACCCACTTTGATTTACAAAAAGGGTATTGGGATCCAAAAGATCATTGGTTACGTATAGGTCAATAAAACCATCCTCATTAAAATCAAAGGGTAAACCTGTGTAACTCGCATAAGATGCGCCACTTGTAAGACCTGAAGTTACACTAACGTTCGTGAAAGATTCGTTACCATTATTTAAATATAAAGTGTTTTTATTACAGCGATTCCAGTCGGCTATAAAAAGATCTAAATGACCGTCGTTATTATAATCTAACCAAGTTGCGCCTGTATTTCCACAATCATTTTAAGCATTTAGTCCAGCAAAAACAGTAACATCGGTAAAGGTACCGTTGCCCAAATTTCTCCAAAGTTGAACACTATCTAAGTAGGTTAGAAAAAGATCTGGAAAGCCATCATTATTATAGTCTCCCCAATAAGCACCATACTTATAACCATCCAATCCTTCAAATGCTTCGGGAATTTCTTCAGGTGCATATAAATCAGAAAAACCTGCTAATTCAGTAACATCTGTAAATGAACCATCATTATTGTTTCTATATAACCGACTTAATGAATTTGAATTCTCTTCATTATCTATAGCTTTAGCAACAACAAAGATGTCCAAATCATTATCATTATCATAATCTGCAACAGAAATACCATTACTATTCTGAGAGGTAATTCCAACGATAGCTTCAACTCGCTCAAAAGTCTGTGCGTAAGTAAGGGCCGTTAAAATCATGAAAAGTAGCGGAAAACACTTTCTATTTAACCGTAATTTCTTCGACATATAGTAATTTTTGTCTAATATAAAAATTACCCTTCTATTCTAATAATTCTCTGAGTAATAACATGTCATCAAAGGTTTTGGTCGCTTTTTTTTGTAGTTCACCTTTGTAATCATGTGCAGTATATCCGTAAACATCAAATCCGCCTCTTATCGCAGCTTCAACTCCTATCAGACTGTCTTCTATAACTAAACAATCCTTAGGACTAAATCCCATTGTTTTGGCGGCCCATAAGAAAACGGCTGGATCAGGTTTCCACTTTTCAAGCGTGTAACAACTAAAAATATGATCTTCAAAATGTGGTAGTAATCCTGTTAATTGAAGATTTAACCTAATCTTATTTTCAGGACCACTCGATGCCACACAAAATGGTATTTCTAGTGCATCTAAAAGTTCTCTAATGCCTTGTATAGGTTGAATTTCTTTCTTAAAAACTTCAAAGGATTGACTTCTATATTTGGATTCAAAATTAAAAGGAATCTCTTTTCCACTCAATTCGGTAATCTTTTGAATACAATTTTGTAATGAGTTACCTTTAAAATGATTGTAAGCATAGTCTAAATTTACATGAGCACCAGCTAAATTTGCCAGTTCAACCATCACTCTATTGCTTAATGGTTCACTATCAACAAGTACACCATCACAATCAAAAATAATACACTTATACTTTGGCATTAAGGCGTTGAATTAGATACTTGAAGCACTTTACCGTTATAATACTTATTGCCTGTAAGTGAGAAATCAAAAATATATTTGGCCATCTCTAATGCTGTGGTTGGTGCATCGTAATCTGGAAAAGCTTCTTTTAGCATTTCCGTTTGAACTGCGCCTAAAGCTAACACGTTAAATTGTGGGCCTGTAGTTTTATATTCTTCTGCTAATAATTCACTTAAGGTTATCACAGCTCCTTTGCTCGAACTATAAGCCGATAAACCAGGAAACTTCATACTCCCTTGTATTCCGCCCATTGAACTTACAGTTACCACGTGACTATTGCTTTTCATAAATGGCAATACAATTCTAGTAAGTTCAGAAACACCAAAGACATTAGTACGATATACCTGTTCAAAATCTTCAATTGTACTTTCAGAAAAAGGCTTATTCAACAAAGTACCTGCATTGTTGATAAGGACATCCACATGTGTCCACTCGTTAGAAATAAATTCTTGAACCTTGGTATAATCTTTTTGATTACATAGATCAAATGCTATGGACTTTATATTTTCAAACTGTAAATTATTAACAGGTTGAGCATTTCGAGAAAGCGCTAAAACATTGTGCCCTTGATTGGCAAAGAGATGCACCAATTCAAAGCCAATTCCTCTGCTGGTTCCGGTAATAATAATATTTTTACTCATCGTTAAGTACTACTTCTTTTTCATTAGCATTCATGATACCTTCTAGTGCGGGAATCATTTTATTTATAAAGTTTGACATGTGATCATAATCCATTTTATCGGCCTCATCATCTACATGATGGTAATATTCAAAATTGGTGAAATCAAAAGTTGATATGGCATGCGCTGGCATTTTAAACTCTTCGAAAAACGGATAATTATCTGATCTAAAGAACAATTGAAACTCTTTGGCTTTTGGAAAGAAACCAACAACTTCCTCACCAGCATATTTATTTAGCAATGGTGCAAAGTTAGACCTATGATATCCACTCATGTAAGCCATTGATTTATCTTCTGCTCTAGGTACTCCAATCATCTCAAAATTTAGCATAGTATAGGCATCTAAACCAGTCTCTTTTAATCGTCTAGCTAGATGTGCAGAACCTTTTAAGCCCATTTCTTCTGCTGAGTAAAGCGTAATTAAAATGCTTCGTTTGTTAGACTTTGATTTTGAAAAGTATCGTCCAATCTCCATGGCTGCAATTGTTCCTGAAGCGTCATCGTTTGCGCCATTAGCAATACTATCACTAGCAACTGTTTTACCTTTGCCAATATGATCATAATGACCTCCGAGTATAATGAATTCATTCTTTAAAACTGGATCATTACCCTCAATCATTCCTACCACATTATATCCCGTTATTTCTCCTAACAAAAAGCTGTCTCTATAAGTTTCAAAATATGGTTTAATATTATTCTTTTTAAAATAGTCTTCAATAAACACAGCTGCCTTTTCGATACCTTCAGTTCCTGTTGCACGACCTTCTAATTCGTCCGAGGCAAGATATTCCATACTCATGTGAATATCAGAAGGCATTATGGTTATCCTTTCTGGAGAATTACCATCGGAACCGTCTTTACCATTGGCGCCTTTTTGCTTAATAGCACAAGACGTAAATACGATTATGACAAGAATAGTAAATAGCTTTTTCATATTGAGGTTATTAGATTTTAAAGATAAAAAAAACCTGTCTCAAACGAATTGAAACAGGTACTATATTTAATTTAAAACTTATTCTTTAACTTATACCAGCATTGTCACAGGGTTCTCAATATAACCTTTAAGTGTTTGTAGGAATTGAGCTCCAGTAGCACCATCTACCGTTCTATGGTCACAGGCCATAGTGAGTTTCATCGTATTTCCTGGAACAACTAATCCGTTTTTGACAACAGGCTTTGAAATTATGGCTCCTACGGATAAAATTGCGGAATTCGGTTGATTAATAATGGAGGTGAAACTTTCGATTCCAAACATCCCTAAATTAGAAATGGTAAAAGTACTACCTTCCATTTCATCTAGGGTTAATTTTTTGTTTCTTGCTTTTCCCGCATAGTCTTTAACTGCTGCACCTATTTGTGTTAGACTTTGCTCATTCGCAAATTTAACAACTGGTACGACAAGGCCATCAGGAACTGCTACAGCCACTCCGATGTGAACATGATTATTCAACTTCATGCGATCATCAAACCACTGAGAATTAACCTGAGGGTGTTGCTTCAATGCTAAAGCACACGCTTTAACAATCATATCATTATAAGAAATCTTCGTATCTGGTAAGGAATTGTATTGTGCTCTAAAAGCAATTGCATTATCCATATCAAACTCCACATTTAGATAATAATGCGGAGCTGTAAATTTAGATTTTGCTAAATTCTTTGCAATAGCCTTACGCATGTTTGAGTTTGGCACTTCATCAAAATCTTCTTGACCAGAAGGTACAAATTTTGCAACGGTTGCGGATGAATGTACTGCCGGGGTAAAGTTTTCAATATCACGTTTAATGATTCTGCCATTTTCCCCAGACCCACTAATATGAGATAGGTTGATCCCTTTCTCTTCTGCCATCTTTTTAGCCAATGGTGACACAAATAATCGTCCACCGTCTGAATTTGAAGAAGACACTACAGGAGTTGGTTTAGGCGCTTCTGTTTTGGTTTCAACAGGTTTTGGTGCCTCAACTTTCTTTTCCTCTTTCTTAGGCTCAGCTTTAGGTTCTGAACCACCGACCTTAAAATTCATAGCAACTCCCGACACATCAGTCCCAGCAGGACCTATAATTGCCAAGAGTGCATCAACCTTGGCTGATTCTCCTTCTTGTAATCCAACGTGTAAAAGCGTTCCAGACTGAAAAGACTCAAACTCCATAGTCGCTTTATCTGTTTCAATCTCTGCTAAAATATCGCCCTCTTCAACTTGATCTCCAACATGTTTTAACCAAGATGCTACCGTTCCTTCTTCCATAGTATCACTTAATCGTGGCATAGTCACAACAGTTACACCTTCTGGTATTTCTAAATCTGCTGATGACTCTGCATTGTCAGTAGCAGGAGTTTCTAATTCTATTGATGTATCTTCATTAGTGACCTCTTTTGGCGAATCACTAGAGCTTCCATTAAGTAAACCTGTAATGTCCTCACCTTCTTCTCCAATGATAGCAAGTAAAGAATCTACTTTTGCTGTCTCACCTTCCTGTATACCTATATGAAGTAAAATTCCCTCATTGAAGGATTCAAACTCCATAGTTGCTTTATCCGTTTCAATCTCAGCTAAAATATCACCTTCTTCAACCTTATCGCCTACTTTTTTTAACCAGGTCGCAACGGTTCCTTCTTCCATTGTGTCGCTTAATCGCGGCATATTAATTACTTCAGCCATAGCTTATAATTTATGAGGTATAAATGGATAATCTTTTTGTTCATAAACCGCATCATACATCACATTCTTTGATGGATATGGAGAGTCCTCAGCAAATTTCTCACATTCCGACACTCTATCCTTTACACGCTTATCAATTACTTTTATCGCATCTTCTGTCGCATATTTCTTTTCGAGAATAATATCTTTCACCTGAGTGATAGGATCAATCTTTTTATATTCTTCGACTTCATCTTTCGTTCTATAATGCTGAGCATCAGACATTGAATGTCCTCTGTAACGGTAAGTTTTAACCTCCAAAAATGAAGGTCCACCACCTTGGCGTGCTCTTTGGATAGCTTCATCGAAAGCTTCTGCAACCTTGATTGGATTCATTCCGTCAACAGGACCTGAAGGCATTTCATAACCTAAACCTAATTTCCAAATATCTGTATGGTTAGCTGTACGCTCTACTGACGTACCCATAGCATATCCATTATTTTCACAAACAAAAACTACCGGTAAGTTCCAAAGCATCGCTAAATTAAATGTTTCATGCAATGATCCCTGTCTAGCGGCACCATCACCAAAGCAACAAATGGTTACAGCATCACTTCCATGATATTTGTCTCCAAATGCAATTCCTGCTCCTAGTGGAATCTGACCACCTACGATACCGTGGCCGCCATAAAAACGATGCTCCTTAGAAAATATGTGCATAGACCCACCTAGCCCTTGAGAAGTACCAGTTGCTTTTCCGTATAATTCTGCCATTACACGCTTCGGATCTACTCCCATACCTATTGGTTGTACATGATTGCGATAAGCCGTAATCATCTTATCTTTAGTAAGGTCCATTGCATGTAAAGCTCCTGCTAAAACAGCCTCTTGACCATTATATAAATGTAGAAAACCTCTAACTTTTTGCTGAATATAAACAGCCGCAAGTTTGTCCTCAAATTTTCTCCAAAACAGCATGTCTTCATACCATTTTAAATAAACCTCCTTAGTTATCTTTTGCATTTTTTTGATTCGTTCTTTTTATCGGATTAACAAAAATAACATAATAGTTAGTAATCAAAAAACCGAAAATTGTAATTTTTGTCCGAAAACGTTATAGATAGCTTCTATCGAATCCAACAGGTAATAAATTAGCTAATGAATGAGATTTCACTACCTTTCCTTTTGCTCCCATAAAATAAATTTCAATAGGTTGATCTTGTTTAATTTCGTATTCAGCAATAGCCTGCCGACAAGCACCACATGGTGGAATTGGTGTGTCTGTAATTTGATTTTGTGAGGAGGCTGTTAAGGCCATTTTCAAGATTTTAGCGCTTGGATACTTAGCACCTGCATAATAGATTGCAGTGCGCTCTGCACACAGCCCAGAAGGATAAGAGGCATTTTCTTGATTACTTCCAGAAACAATTTCACCATTATCTAATAAAATTGCTGCACCAACATTAAATTTCGAATAAGGAGCATAAGCTTTATTACGTGCTATAATAGCAGCATTCATTAAGTCTTGAATATCCTTAGGAAGCTCTACAATATTACTATAAACCTGCAATGTAGTTTCTAATTTAACCTCCTTCATATGTATTAATGTTATAAGACAAAAAAACTATTGCTTTAGAAACAATAGTTTTCAATTTCTGATTATATTTTAGTTCTAATATTCGTCATAAGTACCATCACCAAAGTTAAAGGTTAAAGAGAAACGTAAAGTATTTTCTAATGGACTCTGAACTCTTGATGCAGAAAACAAGTAAGACAAATCAAGATTGATCGTTGTATATTTAAATCCAGCTCCAATAGCGAAGAACTTTCGCGCTCCTTTATCTTCTGCTTCATTAAAATATCCCGCTCTAAAAGCAAAGTTTTCTTGGTAAGTATACTCAGCCCCAAGTGCCCAAGTAAACTCTCTTAATTCTTCACTAAATCCACCTGGCGCATCACTAAAGGATTGAAAAACTCCGCTTAAAAAACTCACATTATTATCTTGACCTTGTGTTATAATTGTTGGTTCGCCTTCATCTACATCTGGTGTAGAAGGATCGTCAATAGTCTGTTCACCGTCACCATTGGTATCAACAAAACCATACAAAGGCGGAGTCGGCACTAACAGCTTAGTAACCTCAGCAGTGATACCTAACTTACTATACTCGTCGAAAATAAAGTCGAAACCTGCTCCTAATCTTAAGTTAGTGGGTTGAAAATTTTCTCTACCCCCATCATCATATTTAAACTTTGGGCCTAGATTTTGAATAGCGAAACCTGCTCGCCACCTCCCATTAAAGTCATTATAGGCTTCTTCCTCACTTTGATAATAACCCGTAATATCTGCTCCAAACGTACTTGCAGCGTCCGCATTTGGATCGACTTGATCAATCCTTAAATCAGATCTCATATAACGCACGGCAACAGCCATTGAAAATTGGTCAGCCAACCTTAAGGTATACGCTACATCAGCTGTGAATTCATTTGGTTTAACATTAATACCTGGATCATTTTCACCTTGAGTTAAGGTAATTTCTCCTAAACTAAAATACTTAAAACTCGCGGATACCGCACTATATTCATTTAATCTGTTGAAATAAGTAGCATAGCTAATTGAAATATCATTAACCAACCTACTTAAATATGGAGTATAACTTAAACTTACACCAGATTTAGCTTCTGAAAAGACATACTTAGCAGGATTCCATTGTTGCGAAAAACCATCAACAGAAGTTGCAACTCCCATATCCCCCATGGATGCTGATCTAGCGTCAGGTGCTATAAGCATAAAAGGAACACCTGTAGTAATAACGGAGGACTGATCTGGAAATGTTATAGTTTCTTGAGCAAAATTAAAGTTAAAGGTTACTAAAGCGATAAGGGTTACTGCGTATTTCTTCATGTTCATTATTAAGTTATCAACACTAAGCAATCAGTGTCAATCATTAGCAAATATAATTTATTATTAGAGTATCACAAGTTTTTGTATTTTTTCAACTTGCTTATTTAAACGGTTAGATTTCACTTTTAGTTTATAGATATAGACCCCTTTTCCTATTTTATCACCAAAATCATCTCTACCGTCCCAAACAATATCTTTAGATAAAGCACTAACAGATTTACTGCCACTGCTTGTTTGCCCATTAAGTGTTCTAACTAATTTTCCTGATACTGTAAAAATTTGAACTGACACATCTAAAGGATCACTACTATTGTGATTAAACCAAAATTCAGTATAATTAACAAATGGATTAGGATAGTTTAAAACATTCTCTATTACCAGCTCGTCATCTTCATCAAAAACTCTAAATTGTAGTTCTGCTGTTGATGAATTGTTGTAAACATCCCATGCTTTAAAGGTTAGGGTATGAGGTCCAGGTTCTAAATCTCTGAATGGATAGGATACAGTACCATTTGTATAGTCATCTACACTAGCTTGATAATAATCATTCAAAACCAATGGATTAGTTTCATCACCGTCTATTACGACAGTAATATCATGTCCGATCCCACTTGCTGTGTTTATGCCATTCTCATCCTGCAATTTTGCTATTAGACTGGGAGACTCGTTTGTGATTCCACCAGAAACAAAATTTTCATCATTCATAAACAAATTTATAACGGGACCGATATTATCTTGTGGTGCATTTTCATTTATTCCACCGACTTCTATATCAAAATTCGCCCCAGCCTGATTAGAAAGTGGATTATTTGTTTGGGCATAGAAGCTTACTCTTCCATTGCCAACAGGTATACCAATATCCCTAGGCACAACAAAATCGACTTCAAACTCACCATTGACAACAGATGCTTGACCCTTAAAAATAATTTCACCCAAGGTTGTAAAATCTAATCGTATGGGACCATTATTATCATTAACGTTATCATTAGCAAGTGTCTGGCGTGATATTTTCTTATCGTATACAGTTGCTGTTAATGTCCCATTGTAGTTGGATAATAAATTGCCATTGGTATCGGTAACTTCACCAGCCAATTTTGTATAACTCAAGGCTTTAAGTGTATCTATAGGTTGTGTAATATCCACATCATTAACCCTTGTTAATCTAATATCAGGTTCCGGAAAGGCTAACTTCATTGCTGGATCTCCAATTAGAAAAACTAACCTTTTTTGACTTATACCAGCAATGTTATTATCAATTTTAGTGAGTCGCAAAGCCTCTCCAATACTAGGATAATTATTAGATCCATATGCAAACAGATAATCATCCAATACCTCATTATAAGAAACACCTACAGTAACAAATATTTGACGTGTTGTTGTAATAAGAGCAACTGCACCACCAGTTTTATTCCAAAATGTAAATTCACCTGCAGTATCTCTACCTGGATCATCAAATTTGGTATACTCACATGTTACGGTTACAAACAAATTATACTTACATACATTATTTACCTCTTGAGCGTCAAAAATATCAAATATGCGTTCCTTTGCTAAACCATTCTCACCACCATGACCAAAATAATTAACTACACTAGCTCCAACTTCAATAGCATCCTTCACCGCTTCATTTACTTCAGGATATCGGTCACCTGCAGCTGAGGATTCCTGTTCAAATGCGTCTGTATGGATCTTTACAACATTAAAAAATGGTTTTTCTGCTTCAATTTCAGTGCCAATGCCGTCTGTAGTCTCTTGCAAGATACGCTCCCATTGTTCATCAACATCATCAGAAATGAGTATCACATTATTCCTCCAACTTCCATAAGCTTCTGGTTGGTAATAAGCCTCAATCTTGTCAACCATCTCTTTAGCGCGCTGAGCGTTTTCTGCTAATATTCTTCCAACCGCAATATCCATACGATCCAAATTACTCATAGAGCCTTCATTGAAATCTAGCATCGCGTAAAAATCATCAGAAACAAAGGAATTGGTAAGACTAAAACTATTAGTGGAATACCATGACGGAACTAAATTAGTGTTGTTATTAATTCTGTCTTTATAATCGTAAGAACCTTCACCAAATAAGCACAAATATTTGAGTCTATTGTCTGGGCTACTAGCATTATCATAAACGTATTTCACAAAATTGCGTAATGCTG
This sequence comes from Winogradskyella sp., assembly GCF_013213975.1. Taxonomy (GTDB): domain Bacteria; phylum Bacteroidota; class Bacteroidia; order Flavobacteriales; family Flavobacteriaceae; genus Winogradskyella. Next base: position 14,707 of record NZ_JABSST010000026.1, on the reverse strand, counting down.
CAATATCCTGACTACCAGTACTAAACTCATTGTAAATTAATTGTAGATCAACTACTTTAACATTCAAATTATACTGATTCCTATCTATTTCTGCTAGTCTTTCAGCCTGAGCTAATAATGGCGTAGGTGCAAGAATTAGATAATCAATATCTTCAAAAGCCCCTTGAGCATTATTAAAAATGGTTCCCTTTAAATTTTGATTAGCCACTCTGGTATCTGAATCTCTACTTGGCTCTAAAAAATTATTAGCTGAAAATGCTACATATGTTCTTTCTTCGCCTGAAATTGCTTTAAAAGACAAGTTTGAAAGTCCTTCCGGATTTTCATAATTTGTTACGTTGAATCGATCTGTTATATCCCAAACTTCTTGTAATCCGCCTGCATTAGAAATGGTGTATTCCGCAATTCCAGGGGTTGTCACTACTTCTCTACTTTTAAAGCATAGCTGCTCGCCTTGATAAGTCAAGCTTCGTGTTGCTTCGATATTAATAAAATCTAAATATGCTTTCGCAGAAGGATTCCCATTATTATTATAGTCGAGGGTTACCGTAATATCATCAGAATTAAGATTTAAATTTTGCCCATACGATGCAGCCGTTCCTAAAACAGATCCTGGATTAATAGATCCCAGATTTAAACTAGACAGAAAATTTCCATTAATTGTAATACCCATAGTTGAACCAGCAGTCTCAGAGACTGAACCAACAGATAGGTCAACACGAACAGGTTCGCTCGTTATAAGTCCAGGGAATTGAAAATTATAAACACGTTGATTTTCGATATCAAATTCATCACCAAACCAACGACGACCTAATTTGGCCAGATTGTATTCATCAACCTCATAAAATTGGTAATCCTGAAAAGTAGTGACTTGAACATCGGGTGCATCTGGAATTGTTGGCATTGCAGCAATTCGCTTACCAGCACCTGAACTTACATTAACATAATAATAAGTCTTGTCCACATACAAATTTAAATTAGTGTTACTTTCTTGACTGTAGGTTTTTGGACCTTCACCATAAAACAAAATGTAATCACCATTATCAAAACTGCCATCTTCTTCACCAATAAACTTAATAGCATTTTCTACGATATCATAAGGGTATTCAGCAGAATTTAATAATGGTAGCATCCTGCCACCATTACCAAAAATTTTAATAGTTCTTGGATCTACAGAATTTGTATTAATTCCTAAATCATTTAAAAACCCTTTGGTTAATCTAAAAACACCCGAGTCTTCAATATAGAACTTATACCACTCCCCATTACTTAGAACTGAATTTACGATCTGGCTATTACTCTGATTTTGATTTCTTCCAGCTAATGCATTGTAATTTATGGTAAAAGACTGTATTTTTTTGTAGACCCCTCTGTCCTTAATAATAGGACTTATCTCAAAATAATAGGCATATTTATTTCTGGCTTTCGTATTAAATAGTTGAAAAATTGGTTCTGAAGGAATTAAGTTCGGATCCAAATTATTGAGATCTGCCAAACTTATAACTTCGTAGTTAACATTTGATAAGCTCACCGCATTTTCGTCAATAGCAGTAGCAATCCCTTCCCATTGTGTAAAATATCTTAAGCCCCTCTCATTGTCATAACTGAAATGTCTTGAATCAAATGATGGCACAATTTTATTACCGTATGCCGTTTCAAGTTCAACAGAACCATTCCAAGGAATATCAAATTGCTTTTGCTGACCAAATGCTAGTAACACACCAAAAACAAAAATTATTAACAAGCAATTTTTCATCTGTATGCTGATGGTTTAATTTTTTGACAAATTTTACTTTTTGTAAACACTAACCTGAATTTAGTAAAATTTATAGTAAAATAACGCCTAAATTTAAACCTTATTATGAGGCATCAATTTTAATTTCAAAGGTACAACAATAATTCTTTTTTGTACTCGTTATTAAAGAGCAAAATACATCGATAAATGGTTAAAAATCCGTTATTGTGTCAAAAAAAAAGGATGAAATGCACATTTTTTTGAATTTTCAAGCAAAAAAAAGTTGTCAGTTTACCTTTAATTCTTATATTGCAGAACTATAATTAAACGAGCTTACTTAAACATATGGATATGAAAAATGTCTCAAACCTCAAATTTTTAGTCGTTGCCGTGCTTTGCATTAGCATTGCCAGTTGTAAACGATCATCTAATTCCAGTAACGTAGATAGCGCTACAGGTTGGAAAATTAATGATAAAAATGGTGGCTTTCAATACAACACCAATTTTAAAGAACAAGAAACCCCACCAGGTACTGCTTTCGTTGAAGGAGGTACATTTACCATGGGTAAAGTTCAAGATGATCCAATGCACGATTGGAACAATACACCTAATCAGCAGCACATTCAATCCTTTTACATGGATGAAAATGAAGTTACTAATGTGAATTATTTATACTATTTACATTATCTTAAGAGCGTATATCCTCCGGATGATCCAAATTATGCACTTATCTATAAAGGTGCCTTACCAGACACTTTGGTTTGGAGAAATCGTTTAGGTTACAATGAAATGATGACTGAAAACTACTTACGCCATCCTGGATATGCAAATTACCCAGTGGTTGGTGTGAGCTGGATTCAAGCAGTTGAATATGCAAACTGGAGATCAAATAGAGTTGCAGAGTTGTCATTACAAGAAGCTGGTTATATTAAGAGAGACGCACATTTAACAGATTTAAATGCTGAAAGCACTTTTGATGTGGACACTTACATAAATGCCCCAACACAAACTTATGGCGGAAGTTCAGAGGTTTTGGAAGGTGGAAAGCGCAGACAACAAACTGATGCAGATGGAAACCCAATTAATGTTTATGCTAATAAAGAATCTGGTTTAATTCCTGTAAAATATAGACTTCCAACAGAAGCAGAATGGGAATATGCTGCCCTAGGCATGAGTGAATTAAGAAGCTACAATGTATATAGAGGTCGTAAAAAATATCCTTGGGATGGTCAATACACTAGATCTGGAAAGCGTGTAAACCGTGGTGATCAACTTGCTAACTTTAAGCAAGGTAAAGGTGATTATGGTGGAATTGCAGGATGGTCTGATGATGGTGCAGATATTACAGCTGAAGTTAAGTCTTATCAACCAAATGATTATGGATTATACGACATGGCTGGAAATGTTGCTGAATGGGTGGCTGATGTATACAGACCAATTGTTGATGATGAATTCAATGATTTTAACTATTACAGAGGTAACGTTTACACTAAGAATGCCTTAAACGAAGATGGTACCGTGAAAGTAGTTACTGTTGATGAAATTGTATATGATACTTTAAGTAATGGTAAAGTGATCGCTAGAAACCTCCCTGGTGAAATCGCAAAGATCCCTGTAGATGACAAGGACACCTATTTAAGAACTCAATTTGATAAGAGTGATAACAGAAACTTTAGAGATGGTGATAAACGTTCTTCGCGATACTACAGAGAAAGTTTTGATGAAGGAGACGATAGACTTGATGCAACTGGGAAGATGTATAATTCTCCTAAGCACCGTGTAGAAATGGATTCAGTTGAAGGAAAAATATTGAGATCATACGATAAATCTAATAACAGAACATCTTTAATTAACGACGAAGTAAGAGTATTCAAGGGTGGTTCTTGGAGAGATAGAGCTTATTGGATCGATCCGGCTCAACGCCGTTATTTCCCTCAAGATATGGCCACAGATTACATTGGCTTTAGATGCGCTGTATCAAGAGTTGGTTCAAAATCTGTGAAAAATCAGAAAAAACGCAATTAATAAATTCGTTTTAATAAATCAAAAAAGTCCTGATGAAATTCATCAGGACTTTTTTAATTTTAGCCTCATGGACATAGAATTATTATATCAGAAATTTAAAGAATGTAAACGGATATCCAAGGATACCCGCAAAATAGAATCTGGTGATATGTATTTTGCTTTAAAAGGGGGTAATTTCGATGGAAATGATTTCGTAGATAAAGCGTTTAAAAACGGTGCAAAATATTGTGTTGTTGATAATGTACATGCTGCAATTAACCAAAACTGTCTCTTAGTACCTGATGTCTTATCTAGCCTCCAAGCATTAGCCACTCATCATAGAAAAATGTTAGATATAACAATCATTTCATTAACCGGCAGCAATGGAAAAACAACAACAAAAGAACTCATAAAATCAGTGTTGTCTTCAAGCTATAAGGTAAAGGCTACTATTGGTAATTTAAACAATCATATTGGTGTACCTTTAACGTTATTATCCTTCTCAAACGAATTAGATTTTGGTATTGTTGAAATGGGCGCGAACCATCAAAAAGAGATAGAATTTTTAAGTAACATCGCACTTCCAGATTATGGCTTAATTACCAATTTCGGCAAGGCACATTTAGAAGGTTTTGGTGGTGTTGAAGGAGTTATTAAAGGTAAGTCTGAATTATATGACCATCTCAAACTTCACAATAAGTATGTATTTATTAATAATGACGATGACAAACAAATTGAGCAGATTGGCAATTACTCAAATATAATTTCATTTGGTTCTGATCAGACAAACAACTGTACAATTAACTTTAAAAAGGCGAACCCGTTTGTTAGTTTGTCTTATGATACCATAGAAATTAATACGGCATTAATAGGAGAATATAATTACGGGAATATTGCTGTTGCAATTGCCATTGGTAATTATTTTAATGTTACTACCCCTAAAATTAAAAAAGGAATTGAATCTTACCACCCAAATAATAATCGCTCAGAAATTATAGAAAAGAGCAACAATAAAATCATTTTAGATGCCTACAATGCCAATCCCACAAGTATGCTAGCAGCATTGAAGAATCTCTTACAACTTGACACCGATAACAAATTTATGTTTTTAGGAGACATGTTTGAATTGGGTGAAGAAGCCGCAACAGAACATCAATCTATTGTGGACTTTGCTGAAGCAAACTTTGATGAAAATATTTACTTAATTGGTAACAACTTTTATAAAACTGAAATTAGAAAAACAACCAATAAGTATAATAGCTTCGAAGATTTAAAGCCCATTTTAAAAACTTTGAAAATAGAAAATGCAACGGTCTTAATAAAAGGCTCAAGAGGAATGGCCCTTGAGCGTATTTTAGAAGAATTATAAAACGTTGTTGTGGGTCATACTGGATTCGAACCAGTGACTTCTACCCTGTCAAGGTAACACTCTAAACCAACTGAGTTAATGACCCTAGTTTAAAACGAAAAAGTCCACATTTCTGTGAACTTTTTGTGGGCGCGAAGGGATTCGAACCCCTGACCCCTTGGGTGTAAACCAAGTGCTCTGAACCAACTGAGCTACGCGACCTAAATATTAGGACTGCAAATATAGACTAGTTTTTAAAATCTCAAAAGTAATTTTATTAAAAAATTAAATTATTTCAGCTACGACAAAAGTTCTCCATCCTACATAAATTAAATCCTCTTCTTTAGCACATTGTTTTGCAGATTTTAGAGCCAATGCAACACTTTCATAAGCATCACCTTTGTAACCCTTTTTCAAGAAATAATTCTTAAGTTGTGTTTCACTTAAACCACGTTTTACATTGGGTTTACAAAAGTAATAGATAGCATTTTTCGGTAACAAGTTATGTATAGAATCTAAATCTTTATCACTAACAACACCAAAAATAATATGTAATGCATTATAGGACTCTGTCTTTACTTGATTCATTGTGTAAGCAAGTCCTTCTTTGTTGTGAGCAGTATCACATATAATTTTTGGTTTCTCTTTTATTGTCTGCCAGCGTCCTTGTAGGCCTGTATTCTTTATAACATTTAGAAGTCCCCCTTTAAGCGCGTTACGATTTATTAAAAACCCTAAATTATTTAAAATCTTAACCGATTGCATCACTGCTTTTATATTATGCCTTTGGTAGGTTCCTTTTAAATCACTCTCGAACGCCCTATTTACTAATTGATCTGCAAAATATATTTGAGATCCTTTAGACTGTGCCTTTACTTTAAAAACAGATTGAGTTTCAGGTTGTGTTTCGCTGATTACTACAGGAACACCTTCTTTAATAATTTCTGCTTTTTCACCCGCAATCTTCTCTAGGGTATCTCCCAAAAATTGCATGTGGTCAAAACCAATATTTGTAATTACTGACAACTCAGGTGTAATAATATTTGTTGAGTCTAAACGTCCTCCGAGGCCAACTTCTATTACAGCAACATCCACCTTTTGCTTAGAAAAATAATCAAATGCCATTCCCACTGTCATCTCAAAAAAAGACAACTGCTCAGTTTCAAAGAATATCTTATTCCGTTTGACAAAACCAATTACAAATTGTTTACTTATAACTTTACCATTAATTCGTATCCGTTCTCTAAAATCTTTGAGATGTGGAGACGTATATAATCCAACTTTATAACCGGCTTTCTGGAGAACAGAGGCCAACATATGACTTGTTGAACCTTTACCATTGGTACCAGCCACATGGATGGATTTAAATCTACGTTCTGGATTTTGTAAATGATGGGCAAGCTTTAAGGTATTTGATAAATCTTCCTTGTAAGCTGACTTACCCTTATTTTGATACATAGGAAGTTGTTGAAACATCCATTGAACAGTATCAGTGTAATTCATTGAAATTTAATTAGGTGTAAAGTTGATTCTTACCTTGCCATATTGTCTAGCTGGTGCTTTGGAATCAGGTGGCCATTTATAAGATAATGCAATTTTTTTTGCAACATCTTTTAGACAAGCAGTTATATTATTACTACCTCTCACGCCAGGAGTAGCTTCAATTACCCGTCCTTCTCTATTTACTACAATTTGTACAATTATAGTCCCATATTCATTTTCACAGCCTTCTTCTTTTTTAAATGTGGCTTTCCCTCTTCCGTTTAGTCCCACTCCGATACCACCTTCGCCAGCTCCTGGAATTCCATTGTAAGGCGCATATGGATTACCATCCAAATCACCTTTATTACCTCCTTGACTATCTATGCCTTCACCACCATCATCATTACCATTGGAGTTTTTAACGCCACCGATTAGGTCATCAAGCTTTTTAGCTTTTTCTGCTTTTTCTCGACGCTCACGCTCTTCTGCTTTACGTTTTTCACGTTCAATACGCTCTGCTTCGGCCTTTGCTTTAGCTTCTGCTTCCTTTTGTTTTTTAATGGCAATGGCTTCCGCATTTTCTTCAGTCATTACCTCTTCAGTTTTTGTGGTCGTTTTCGTTGGCTCCGATTTCGAGGTCACAGGTTGTGGATCGTCTACCACTTTCTCTTCAACAGCCTGTCTCGGTTGAGATAATGGCCTATTTCCACTTCCAAAATCTGTGTTTCCAAAATTGACAGCGACACCATATTCATCAGGTGGATCTAAATATTGAGGCCCCATAAAGAACAGTAATAAGAACAAGATCAAAGCAATTAGTGCTGTGATCCGTGCCGAATTACGTTGATGTTTGGTCTCAAAATATTTCATACTGAATACATTTTAATAATGCAATTTCAAAAATGATGCCGTTTAATTTGGTTTAACTGCAAGAATTACCTTAAACTTATTTCTATTGGCTATGTCCATTACCTTAACTACATTCTCTACTGGAACAGATTTTTCTGCTCTTAGCACAATAGTAGGCTCTTTTTGTTTAGATAATATAGATATTAATTGATCCTCTAATACGCTTTCTCCAACACGGTTTTGATCAATATAATAGGTCAAATCTTTTTTTATACTTACTGCTGTGGATTTCTTATTCTCAGTTTTACCACTTGCCTTAGGTAAAATAATATCAATGGCATTGGTCGTTACTAAGGTAGACGCAATCATGAAAAAGATAAGTAACAAGAATACAATATCAGTCATTGAAGCCATATTGAATTCTGGTTTTACTTTATTTCGTCCTCTAATATTCATATTAGATCGGTTCGTTTAATAAATCCAGAAACTCTGTTGAATTAGCTTCCATTTGATGAACCACCTTATCTGTTTTAACGACAATATGGTTGTAAGGAACATACGCTACAATACCAACTATTAATCCTCCAACTGTCGTTGTCATTGCAGTATACAAACCACTAGCTAGAACATCCATTTGAATGGTACCACCTGCATTGGCCAATTCAAAAATTGATAAGATCATTCCAACTACAGTTCCTAAGAATCCAATCATAGGAGCAACTCCAGAAATTGTTGCTAAAATACTGACGTTTTTTTCCAAACTATAAATCTCAAGACGACCTGCATTTTCAATCGCAGTATTAATATCCTCAAGTGGCTTACCTATTCTAGTAATGCCCTTAGCTATTAATCGGGACACTGGTGAATTCTGCTGTGCACATAACATTTGAGCTGAATCAATTTTACCATTACTTACATGATCTTTAATTTGATTCATAAAATTTGAATCCACCTTTGATGCTGCTTTAATTGCAAAAATGCGCTCAAAATAGATATAAGTAGCTATAATAAGTAATAGGAATAAAATTAAAATAATGACCATTCCAGACGTACCACCACTAGTTATTAATTCAATAATCGATAGTGTCTTTTCAACTTGTTCACCATCAGTAACCATATCGGTTACTTCTTGAATATTACTTAGTAATATCATATAATAAGTTTTAAGTTTTAAAAGTTTCTGTTAGTTATAACGCTGCATTTCTAACTTAAGTATATTAGAAAATTGCTCTTGTTGCCATAAATGCAAGTGCACCAGCCAAAAATCCAACTAGAGCGAGCCAAGCGATTTTTTTAAGGTACCAGAAAAAGTCAATTTTTTCCATACCCATAGCTACAACGCCTGCAGCAGAACCTATAATGAGCATACTTCCACCAGTACCAGCAGAATATGCAATGAAGTGCCATAATTGATTATCTAAAGGTTCAGAGAACATCCCTAAACTTGCTGCAACCAGCGGAACATTATCAATCACCGCAGATCCTACACCAAGTAATAATACTACCAAATCAGACACAACCGTTCCTGCTGGTTCTGTACCTATTAATCCCACGTTTTCTTTTAAACTATCTGCAAAACCGAAAAGTATGCCTAGCGATTCTAACGCTGCCACAGCCATTAAAATTCCAAGGAAAAATAAAATACTTGGTAACTCAATTTTAGATAATGAATAATGAACTGGACTATGACTTGCGTGCACATCGTGTACACCATAAACACTAGCTGAAATTGCGAACTTTGAATTACTGTAAATTTCGGCAAAAATAGCTACAACCCCAAGTGATAACATCATGCCTACATAAGGTGGTAAATGGGTAATAACTTTAAAAATTGGAACAAAAATTATAGCGCCTAAACCTAAGAATAACATTGTAGAACTATACTTATTTCTTGGTTTACCATCATCAGGTTGTAACTCTAACTCTCCCTTAAATGGTTTTAAAAGGGATGCGATAAATGTTGGAATAACCATACATAAAAGAGATGGAATAAATAAGTAAACAAATAGCTTTCCTGTCGAAACCTTATCGCCTATCCAAAGCATCGTCGTTGTAACATCGCCAATTGGTGAGAACGCACCACCAGCATTGGCAGCGATAATAATCAATCCAGCGTACCAAATTCTTATATCTCTATCTTTAACTATTTTCTGAAGTATGGAAATTAAAACAATTGTTGCCGTCAGATTATCTATGATTGCAGACAAACCAAATGCCAAACCACAAAACATCCAAAGCAACTTTTTTCGGCTATTAAATTTAACTGCAGACTTAATAGTAGAAAACCCATCAAAATAATCTATGATTTCAACAATGGTCATAGCACCAAGCAAAAACACCAATATTTCAGCAGTTTTTCCTAGATGATGAAGAAGAGTTTCTTCCATTAAGTGCATTTTTTCTTCATGACCTAATCCATCAAAATTCTCCATTAAACTATGCTTAGCAGAGTCAAACCATTGCGAAAAATCATCAATCCCTAATGAAATTAAAGCCCAACTTATTGCCATCATCACTAATGCTGGGATTAATTTGTCGATTTTAATATTGTGTTCAAGGGTTATTGCTAAATAACCAAAAACAAATACAAGGATGATAACGGTTTCCATAATAATGTATGCTTTTTAAATCAACTGTTTTAGTGCAATTTCAAAAGCAGTTGCACTAATTCCAGTTTTCGATGGATTATTGTCTTTAACTTTTGATAAGGCTTTTCGTATAACATCCGATGTATCTTGGAAAATTGCCTCATCAGTCATTTGAACTTTACGTTCCATAAAGTAAGCAAAAACTCTGGCCATTCCACAATTTGAAATAAAATCTGGAATTAAACTAACTTTTTGATCAGTATGTTCCATTATTGGGCCAAAAAAGATTTCTTTATCGGCAAATGGTACATTGGCACCACAACTAATAACCTCTAATCCAGTAGAAATCATTTGATCTATTTGACCTTGTGTAATTAATCTTGAGGCAGCACATGGGGCAAATACTTCAGTTTCCAAGGACCAAATTCTTTCATTAATTTCATCGAATGGAATTAAACTATTAGCTACAAGAGTATTGCCTTTTTTATTTAAGTATAAATCTGTAATATCTTCGAATGAAAATCCATCTGAATTAATAAGTCCACCGACACGATCTATTATACCTACTATTCTAGCTCCCATTTGAGAGAAATAAAAAGCTGCTGCCGCTCCTACATTTCCAAAACCTTGTACAACAACGCGCTTACCTTCTATTGAATCCTCTTGAAGATCATAAAAATGTTTTGCTGCAACCGCCACACCATATCCCGTAATCATATCAGCAACAGTATACTTCTTAGATACATTTGGAGAATAATTAGGGTTTTCAATGACTTTAATAACACCTTGACGTAATTGCCCTATTCTGTTTATTTTATCGGCTTGAGTAGGTTTAAAATGTCCTTCAAAAACGCCTTCTTGAGGGTGCCATACTCCACTCTCTTCTGTAATTGGAATAACTTCATGAATTTCATCAACATTTAAATCGCCACCTGTTCCATAATAGCTTTTCAACAAGGGAGAAACTGCGGCATACCAACGCTCCAAAACACCTTTTTTTCTCTCATCATCTGGGTCAAAATTTATTCCTGATTTAGCACCTCCAATTGATGGTCCTGATACGGTAAATTTTACCTCCATAGTTTTAGCAAGGGACAAAACTTCATTTTTATCCAGTCCTTTACGCATTCGTGTTCCGCCACCTGCTGCACCACCTCTTAGAGAATTTATTACAGTCCAACCTTGAGCTTCTGTTTCTGGGTCATTCCAATGAAAGACAATTTCTGGCTCCCTATTTTCGTATTTCTGAAGTAATTTTTTAATCAATTGTAATCTATTTAGTTAGTTCAACAAATATAAAAAACTCTCAATCCTTGAAAGTGAAATTAAGATTAATTTTAAGTGTTTGGAAGCAAAATTTTCCCAGAAGAATGATCCGTTTTTGCACCTGTTACATCCCTTAAACAATTCACTTCATTTCGGTCTTTTAAAACACCTAAAAACCCAAAAATAAGTGCTTCTTTGAATTCAATTAAATTCGATTGAGGTATAACAATCTCACATTTTGAACGTGAAGATATCCTACTGATTAAGAAATCATTGTAAGCTCCCCCACCTGTAATTAAGACGGTTCCATTTCCTTCAGACAGAATAGTTGAGATTTGGAAAGCAATGTGTTCTACAAACGTTCTTAAAACAGACTGAACATTCAGTTTATAAGCGTCTATTACAGGAAAAATATTCTTTTTCACCCATTCTAATCCTAATGATTTAGGAGGTGTTAGATTATAAAAATCTAATCTATTTAGATCATCAAGTAACCCTATTGAAACTTTTCCTCCATTAGCTTGTATCCCTCTATCATCATACTCCAAATCTAAGAATGAGACATAATGATTTAAGACGATATTTACAGGGCAAATATCAAAGGCTATTCGAGTATTATTTTTTTCAAAAGAAATGTTTGCAAACCCTCCTAAATTCAAACAATAGTCATATTCGCTAAATAGTAGGTGGTCTCCAACAGGAACAAGAGGTGCTCCTTGGCCTCCAAAGTCAACATCTTGAATTCTAAAATCACATATCACTTTTTGTCTTAAAACGTCAGACATAATCTGAAGATTACCTATTTGATATGTTAGACCTAGTTCAGGTTGGTGAAGTGCTGTGTGCCCATGAGAAGAAATAAAATCAATAGTCTCAATTTTATTATCATGCATAAATTTTGAAATAACAGAACTTAAATACTCGGTATACTTTATATCTAAGACCTGTAAATCTTGAATTGAATAGTTTATTAAACCTTTCAGTCTAATTACCCAATCTGACGTATACGGTATTGTCTCTGCAAAAATAATTTCAAACTCCCAAGTATCATTATAATCAAATTCTGCATAGACCAAATCTATCCCATCTAAAGATGTTCCAGACATGACACCAATGACTTTATATTTAGACATTACCATATTAGTAAAAATAATATTACTTATTGAAAATACAGCAAGAATAAGTTATCTTTGCGTACATTTTTTAACAAATCAATAATTAATTTTATTTATGGAATTTAGCTTAACCGAAGAGCACTTAATGATACGTGATGCAGCCAGAGATTTTGCAAAGACAGAATTACTTCCAGGTGTTATAGAACGAGATAACACACAGACATTTCCTGACGAGCTAGTGAGAAAAATGGGAGAACTTGGATTTATGGGAATAATGGTTGACCCTAAGTATGGAGGAAGCGGAATGGACGCCATTTCTTATGTATTAATAATGGAAGAATTATCTAAAATTGACGCGTCAGCATCAGTTATGGTTTCAGTAAATAACTCGTTGGTGTGTTATGGTTTAGAAGCTTTTGGAACGGAAGAGCAAAAAGAGAAATATCTTACCAAATTGGCTAGTGGAGAACAAATTGGTGCATTCTGCCTAAGTGAACCCGAAGCAGGTAGTGATGCTACTTCTCAAAAAACGACGGCTATTGATATGGGAGACCATTATGTCATAAATGGCACCAAGAATTGGATTACCAATGGTGGTCGTTCAGATGTATATTTAGTTATTGCACAAACAGACAGAGAAAAAGGGCATAGAGGAATTAATGCATTTATTGTTGAAAAAGGAATGCCTGGATTTGATATTGGTCCAAAAGAAGATAAACTTGGAATTCGAGGAAGCGACACGCATACTTTACAATTTAATGATGTTAAGGTTCCTAAAGAAAATAGAATAGGTGAAGATGGATTTGGATTTAAATTTGCCATGAAAACACTTTCCGGTGGTAGAATAGGAATTGCCGCTCAAGCTTTAGGTATTGCTTCAGGTGCTTATGAATTAGCATTAAAGTATTCTAAGGAACGTAAGGCATTTGGTACTGAAATATCGAACCATCAAGCCATCGCATTTAAGCTAGCAGACATGTATACAGAAATTGAAGCTGCTCGTATGCTGGTTATGAAATCTGCTTGGGATAAAGATAATGGCAATAATTACGATATGTCAAGTGCTATGGCTAAACTTTATGCCAGTAAAGTAGCTATGGAACAAACAGTAGAAGCCGTTCAAATTCATGGTGGCAACGGATTTGTAAAAGAATATCACGTTGAACGTTTGATGCGTGATGCAAAAATTACACAGATTTACGAAGGTACTTCCGAAATTCAAAAAATTGTTATTTCACGAGGAGTATTAAGAGTTTAAAGAGAATATAAAATTTGTTATTGAGCCGATAATCTACTTGTTTATCGGCTTTTTAATGTTTAGTATCCAACTAAAATATTTTTAGAGCTATAAACAAAAAAACCCAGTTCTTAAAGAACTGGGTTTAAAAAAGGCGGCGACCTACTCTTCCACAAATAAGTAGTACCATCGGCGCAAACGGGCTTAACTTCTCTGTTCGGAATGGTAAGAGGTGAGCCCCGTCGCTATAACCACCTTAAGCTGTTTCGGTTGCTTGAACCGTATGTTTAACATATTGAAAAAATTACATGAACTGTACTTACTAAAAAGAGCGGCGTACAATAAGCCTATGGGTTATTAGTACTACTCGGCTATGACATTACTGCCTTTACACCTGTAGCCTATCAACGTTGTCATCTTCAACGACCCTTTAAAGAAATCTCATCTTGTGGTGGGTTTCGCGCTTATATGCTTTCAGCGCTTATCCCTTCCCAACGTAGCTACCCTGCAATGCCCTTGGCAGAACAACAGGTACACTAGAGGTTAGTCCAACTCGGTCCTCTCGTACTAGAGTCAGATCCACTCAAATTTCTAACGCCCACAGTAGATAGAGACCGAACTGTCTCACGACGTTCTGAACCCAGCTCGCGTGCCACTTTAATGGGCGAACAGCCCAACCCTTGGGACCTTCTCCAGCCCCAGGATGTGACGAGCCGACATCGAGGTGCCAAACCCCCCCGTCGATGTGAGCTCTTGGGGGAGATCAGCCTGTTATCCCCGGAGTACCTTTTATCCTTTGAGCGATGGCCCTTCCATGCGGAACCACCGGATCACTATGCTCTACTTTCGTACCTGATCGACCTGTATGTCTCTCAGTCAAGCTCCCTTATGCCATTGCACTCTACGCACGGTTACCAAGCGTGCTGAGGGAACCTTTAGAAGCCTCCGTTACTCTTTTGGAGGCGACCACCCCAGTCAAACTACCCACCAAGCACTGTCCTCATTTCTGAGTTAGGATTAAAATAAGTTAAGGGTGGTATTTCAACAATGACTCCACAACGCCTGTCGACGCCACTTCAAAGT
>NZ_JABSST010000025.1 GCF_013213975.1 Winogradskyella sp. | reverse complement strand
ACTTGCGAACATCATTTGTTGCCAATAGTTGGCAGAGCCCACGTTGCTTACATTTCTAATGGAACTGTAGTTGGTTTATCTAAAATGAATCGTATCGTCGATTATTATGCGAAGCGTCCTCAAGTACAAGAGCGTTTAACCATACAAATAGTAAGAGAACTGCAGCATGTCTTAAATACTGAAGATGTGGCATGTGTTATAGACGCTAAACACCTTTGTGTTAATTCTCGCGGCATTAGAGATATTGAAAGTAGCACCGTGACTTCAGAATTTGGTGGAAAATTCAAAGAAAAAGAAACCCGTCGCGAATTTTTAGATTATATTAATCTAGATACTCAATTTTAGTTGTTTTATCATAGCTAGTTAATTAGCTTTGTCTAAATCTTTATTCAGAATAAGCAGGATGCCTCTATACGAATCACAAAACATAAAAATTTACAATTCCTTAAGTGGAGAAAAAGAACTATTTCAACCCATAAGTAGTGGTCATGTTGGAATGTATGTTTGTGGCCCTACGGTTTACAGCAATGTACATCTAGGTAATGTAAGAACTTTTATGTCTTTTGACATGATTTACAGATACTTTAGGCATTTGGGGTTTAAGGTGCGCTATGTTAGAAATATTACGGATGCTGGACACTTAGAAAATGATGCTGATGAAGGTGAAGATAAGATTTCTAAAAAAGCGCGTTTAGAACAATTAGAACCTATGGAGGTTGTTCAGCGATATACGGTAGATTTTCATAAAGTTCTTGATACGCTTAATTTTCTACCTCCGAGCATAGAACCAACGGCAACTGGACATTTGATAGAGCAAATAGAAATTATTAAAATGATTATTGATAATGGCTTTGCTTATGTTGTAAATGGATCAGTTTATTTTGATGTTCATAAATACAACGAAACTCACGATTATGGGGTTTTAAGTAAAAGAAAATTAGAAGACCTAATTAACAATTCTCGCGAATTACAGGGACAAGGTGACAAGAAAAATCCGCAAGATTTTGCACTATGGAAAAAAGCAGATTCCAAACACATTATGAAGTGGCCATCTCCTTGGGGAGAAGGTTTTCCTGGCTGGCATATAGAGTGTACAGCTATGAGCACCAAATATTTAGGTGAAAATTTTGATATTCATGGTGGTGGGATAGACTTAAAATTTCCTCATCATGAAAGCGAAATCGCGCAAAATGTGGCAGCGAGAGGTATTGCACCAGTAAATTATTGGATCCATACTAATATGTTACATCTTAATGGACAACGCATGGCCAAAAGTACAGGTAATACTGTTAATCCTGACGAACTACTCTCAGGTAAAAATAAATTTTTTACGAAGGCTTATGCTCCGAGTGTTATTAGGTTCTTTAATGCACAATCATCATATAGAAGTATTTTAGATCTTACCGATGATGGTCTGTTGGCTAGTGAAAAAGGTTTTAATCGACTCATGGAAGCGATTAATATACTCGATTCTTTAAACAGCGGAAATTCTTCAACATTTGATGTTTCTGAATGGAGGCAAAAGTGTTATGATGCGATGAATGACGATTTTAATTCCCCAATTTTAATTGCTCATCTTTTTGAAGCTACTAAATTGGTCAATCAAATCAAAGATAATAAGGCTTCTTTGAATTCTGATGATCTCGAATTATTAAAGAAAACAATGAATGACTTTACTTTTGATGTTCTTGGTTTAGTCAATGTTGCAAAAGAAGATTCTAGCGCAGATAAATTAGCTGGTGCTGTTGAAATATTAATTGAATTACGTAATCAAGCAAGACAGAATAAAGATTTTGCGCTTTCTGATAAAATTAGAGACGATCTTGCTGAAGTTGGTATTCAGCTTAAAGATAGTAGAGAAGGAACAACATTCACAACGAAGTAATTGTGAAAAAAATTCTAACATATCCCTTTATATGGCTGATAAAATTCTATCAAACTTTTATATCACCCATAACACCAGCCACATGTCGTTATCAGCCCACATGTTCGCATTATGCAAAGGAGGCCTTAGAAGTTCATGGTATTTTCAAAGGTGGTAAACTAGCTATTAAGCGTATTTTTAGTTGTCATCCTTTAGGAGGAAAAGGATATGATCCTGTGCCACCAAAGGAAGATTAATTATACGTTAATCTCATTTCGAATCTCTTTCAAAATAGTATATTTACAGCATAAAGCAATCGCATATGTACTTACTCCAAATAGAATGGGATCCTATTAAATTTATTGATTTAGGTTTTTTTAAACTACACTTTTATAGTTTAATGTGGATTATCGCTTTTGTAATTGGATTCTACACCATGAAGCCAATTTTTAAAAAGGAAGGTGAATCAAAAGATGCACTAGATGCCTTATTTATTTATTCTGTTTTAGGAATTATGTTGGGCGCACGGCTTGGTCATGTTATATTTTATGAGCCTGAGTTATTTAAAGAGGACTTTTTTAGCATATTTCTACCTTTTAGTTTTAAAGACGGAATTCGCTTCACTGGATTCCAAGGTTTAGCCAGCCATGGTGCTGCTATTGCAATGATTATATCAATGTATTTGTATCGCAAGAAGCACTTATTACATAGATCATGGTTATGGATTTTAGATCGCGTAGTGATTCCGGTTGCCTTAGGAGCTGTTTTTGTGCGCATTGGTAACTTTATTAACTCTGAAATTGTTGGCTTTAAGACAGACAGTCCGTTAGGGGTTATTTTTGTTCAAAACGGGGAGAATTTTGCACGTCACCCGGCACAATTATATGAGGCATTCTTCTACATTTTTGTCTTTATCGGACTCTTATTCTTTTATTGGAGAACCAACAAATCAAAACAAGAAGGCTTTTTATTTGGATTATTCTTAGTACTACTTTGGACCATCAGATTCTTTGTAGAATTTGTTAAAAAAGCACAAGTTGATGGCCGAGACGATTATGTGTGGTTTATGAATACTGGACAAGTATTAAGTGTTCCTCTTATTTTAATTGGACTTTACTTTATGTTCTTCTATAAGAAAAAAGCAGAATAATGCGCATTCAAAAATATCTGTCTTTAGCACTAATTTGTGGAGCTACTCTAAGCACCCTGAGCTGTAAAGAAGAAACTCCTACAACTTCAAAAGACAAAGTTGTGGTTAAATTTAAAAAGGAAGGCACGCTTCAATTAAAAAAGGCTAAAACAGATTCTATTATCCAAACCTTAGATATTGAAATTGCAGATAATGCGTATGAAACTCAAACAGGTTTAATGTATCGATCACAACTTGGACAAAACCAAGGTATGCTTTTTATATTCCCTGATATGCAGATGCGAAGTTTTTATATGAAGAACACAAAAATTCCATTAGACATAATCTATATAAACGATCAAATGGAGATTGTAAGTTTTCAGAAGCATGCAAAACCATTTGATGAAACATCTTTACCTTCTGATGCTCCTGCCAAATATGTTTTAGAAATTAATGCAGGACTTTCAGACTCGTGGCAATTAGAGATGAATGATAAGATTGAGTTTAAATTGTTGAATTAAAAACTTAAAAAACTGATAAATTAAAAAGCCTTTCTTATTCAGAAAGGCTTTTTTTATAATGGAAAATAATTCCTATTTATTCTTCGTCTTCTTCTTTTACTTTAGTCTTTAATGATTCTGCTGCATCACCTTTTTTAGCGGTATCATACATTAATGGTGTAGCGATAAACATCGAAGAATATGTACCTACGATTACACCTACGATTAACGCAAATAACAATCCTCTTAAAGAATCAGCACCAAAAATGAACATTGCTAATAATACTACTAATGTTGTTACAGACGTATTTAATGTTCTACTTAAAGTACTATTTAAAGAAGCATTGATTGTTTTTCCAAACTCCCATGAGGTATGCTCATTCAAGAATTCTCTAATTCTATCGAACACAACCACGGTATCATTAAGCGAGTAACCAATTACGGTCAAGATTGCTGCGATAAAGGCTTGATCAATTTCCATACTAAATGGCATAAACTTCCAAGTTAATGAGAATATACCAAGTACGATTAATACATCATGGAATACAGCTGCTACTGCACCTAAAGAGAATTGCCATCTCTTAAATCTGATTAAGATGTATAGGAATACCACCACTAAAGATCCAAGAACCGCCCAGAACGATGACTTCTTAATATCATCTGCAATGGTAGGACTTACTTTACCTGAGAGCATTTTACCAATCTTCTTATCACCAGATCCTGTATCAAATTCTTCATAAGTCATTCCTTCTGGTAAGAATGGTTTAAGCGCTTCAAATAATTTTGTTTGCACCTCTTCGTCAGCTTCTACAGAATTATCATTCACTTTGTATTTCGTAGAAATCTTTAATTGGTTAGCCGTACCAATCGTCTTGACCTCTGCACTACTAAATACTTCTGGCGCAATTAATATGCTTGCAATTTCCTCCGTACTTACAGGTTGCTCAAAACGCACTTGATAAGTTCTACCTCCAACAAAATCGATACCTTGATCTAACTTATTTGTAAACAACGACACAATACTTGCCGTTAACAAAATACCAGAAATTACATAAGCAATCTTACGTTTCTTTAAGAAGTTAATATTTACATTCTTAAATAATCCCTTTGTCATTGCTGTAGAAAAATCTAAAGAACCGCCTCTATTTACCCACCAATCGATAAGTAATCTTGTTATAAAAATCGCTGTGAATAATGAGGTTAAAATACCAATGATTAAAGTGGTTGCGAAACCTTTAATTGGACCTGTACCAAATACAAATAAAATTAAGGCCGTTAAACCAGTAGTTATATTAGCATCAAGAATAGATGATAAGGCATTTGAGAAACCATCTTTAATGGATTCCTTTTGAGATTTACCCTTAGCCAACTCTTCTCGTATTCGCTCAAAGATAAGTACGTTCGCATCGACGGAAATACCAATCGTTAATACAATACCAGCAATTCCAGGTAAGGTTAATACTGCACCTAAACTCGCTAATACACCAAAAATTAATAAGATATTTAATAGTAAAGCAACATCAGCAAAAATACCTGCTTTACCATAATAGAAAATCATCCAAAGCAATACGAAAACTAAAGCAATTAAGAACGATTTCATTCCACTATCAATAGCCTCTTGACCTAATGAAGGCCCTACCTCATCTGCCTGAATTATCTCTGCAGATGCTGGTAATTTACCAGCTCTTAACACATTAGCTAAATCAACAGCTTCTGTTAATGAAAATGCTCCTGATATTTGAGAATTTCCACCTGAAATTGGACCCGAAGAAACGCTTGGCGCAGAATATACAATATCATCTAATACAATAGCAATATAGCCTTGAGTTTCATATGCAACTTTAGTCATCTCTTCCCAAATCTTAGCACCTTTAGCATTCATTTGCATACTTACTGCAGGTCTACTAATTTGATCATAATCTTGTCTTGCATCTGTAATTACAGCACCACTCAATTGAGGTGTACTGTCTCTGTTACTCTTGATAGCATATAATTCAGAATACTCAGAATCTTTTTGTTGAATTCCCCAAAGGAATTTCACGTAACGCATTTCTGGTGGTAATTGCGCTCTATTTTTAGGATCATTAAGAGCCTCCATTACCTTTTTCTTATCCTTAGCTAAGAACATACCAATTACAGAAGGTACTCCTCCTCTTCCTCTATAACCTAATGGGTTTTGATCTTCGGCAGATACATTAGTAGAATCGGCTTCAATCTGGCCTGTTAAATCATCAATGGTGCTAGACACGCTATCTTCGCTATCCTCTACTCCTTCTTCTTGAGCTTCTTCCGAAGAATTTTCTTGTTCTTCTGCTTTAGCAGCGTCAATTAGAGATTGATTTACAATTCCTAAATAAGGTGCTAAATCTTGTTCTTTATAAGTTTCCCAGAACTGTAATTGTGCCGTTTTTGTAATGATATCTACAACACGTTTTTTATCTCTGGCACCTGGTAATTCTATTAAAATACGTCCAGAGTTTCCTAAACGTTGAATGTTTGGTGACGATACACCAAAACCATCTATACGATTACGTAATACTTCAAAAGCTGAAACAATAGATTCATCAATTTTACGCTCTAATACTGTCTTAACTTCATCGTCAGACATATCAAACGTAATGTCATCACTTAAGTCTCTTGTAGCAAATATGTCTGGCGATGCTAATTGAGTATCTCCTTTGATTGCATCAAAAGCTCTAAAAAATGACTCTAGATAAGACTCTTGTGCGTCCTTTTGTAATTCTTCAGCATCTGCTAGTGCTTTATTAAATACTGCATTCTTACTATTATTTGCTAATCCTTTTAAGATATCTTTTACTGAAATCTGGATAATAGCATTAATACCACCTTTAAGGTCAAGCCCTAACTTCATGGCATTGTCCTCAACCTCGTTATAGGTATATTGAGAAACTCCTAAGTTGTATACTTCGATAGGTTCAAATTCTTCACCGACTTGAATCTTAGAGGTTTTTAAAGAATCTAAATAATCGATTTCTGCCTGAGTCCTTAGATCTTGAAAATCCTTAACGGTCTCATCGTATTTGGCAACGGCTGCCATTTTAGCCTCGTCTTCAATTTGGTTTGCCTTAAATGTAAAAGACAACTGGTAAATACTTACCAAACCAAACAAAAGTGCAAATAGCTTAATAACTCCTTTGTTTTGCATTTTAGTTTTGTTTTACGTCTAATTTTGAAGGCGCAAATATATGTTTTGCACCACAACTAGACAATTATTAAATATTATAAATAAATGTTTTGATTTGTTGATTGATAGAAAATCAGATAAAAGTGTTTGGGAATTTTTACAGATTATGATTCCCTATACTAAAGGCCCAGCCCTAACCTCTGGAATATTATAAACATTACAATCAATATATGTAAATCTATAACGGTATAACTTAAGACCAAGATTGGCCATTAAGGTCGTTTTTTCAGAACTTGATTTTCGTCCTGAGAAATTAAATTTAATGTGATTAAATCGATCACTTTTAGGATTATATTCAGCAATTTGAACTCCGTCAAAATCCCAATCATTTTTAGAATCGACTTTGGTTATTTCTAAAACATCTAATTGAACAAGTTTATTACTACCCTCTTTTGGTAGTTTATTTTCTTGATTTTCAGACTTATGTGATAATTCATAATTGGCATCTGACAGTAGTTTTTTAACTTGGTCTACATGAGATGTACTATGATATGTAATGCGGTATTGACCATTAAGAGTTTCATGAATTTGAATATCATAAACACCAATGCTCTCAAGCTTTGATTGGATAGACTCCAAGGTTTGGGAAGCATCATTATTTGCAGCTTGTGCCTCTGAAAATGCAATAACAATCTGCTGATTTGGGATGACAGGCTGATTTACAAATCTGTTTACCAGAGCGAGTAGAATAATGATAATGCCAATATGTAGCTTGGACCTCATGTCGCAAATATAGGAAAATTAAGGAGTTATTATTAATCCTTCTTAGCTAACTTTTTACTACTTACAAATTTCAATTGAGGTATCATTTGCTGAGAACTTAAAACATTAGAAAAATCGATAGCTTGTTCCAAAGTAAAACTACCAGCAATTTGTGTAAGACCACCTGATATTGGGCCACTAGAAACACTAGGTGCCCTATATACAATATCATTCAAACTAATAGCAATGAACGTTTGAATCTTATAGGCATCATCAGTCATTTTATACCATTGATCACCACCATAGTCATTCATCTTTAAGCTTATTGCTGGTCTTCCCAATTGATCGTAATCTTGTCTTGCTTCGATAATATGGGTTTCATTTACCAGTGCTCTTTCTTTTTGATTGATTACAATTCCGTAGACTTCAAAAAATCCATCCTTTGGTAAACCAAATTTTAATTCAATATCATTGAATTCATCAATAAATAAAGCTTGAATATTTTTTTGTTCGATAAGTGTCTCAATCTCTTATTTATCTTCTTCTAAGAAGATGGGGATTCCAGAATAATTTAGTCCTTGCAGCATCTCAGAAAGTGGTCTTGTGATACTATCTATCTTAGATACACTATCCATTTTCATTAAGAAACCAGCCATATCTTCTTTCTGAAGACATGGCCAAAAGTCGAGTTTACCTTGGTTTTCGACAACTTGATTTACGCTTTCCAAAATAAACCCTTCATTAAGAGTTACCTTAATATCATTATTGGAATTACTACGAACATCTACATTATTATGATACTGTCTCAAACGCTTTTTAATTATCACGAGAGTTGTGGCTATTTTATTTTTTGGGACATTGTCTTTATCTTGAAAGGCATAGGTTAATTCATATTGATTTTTCTGTATCAAACCATTGCATGACAACAGTAAAAACAAACTCAAAAGTGTAAATGTATTTTTCATAATCTGAAATTTATCAAAAAAATAAAGACCGCAATGTTGCGGCCTTTAAATCATATTTTGATGAATTCTAAAACTAGAATTCTAATAAACCATTGGTCTTTTTAACACCTTCTGCACTTTCTGCCATGTGCTGCTTTTCTGCATCACTTAATGGAACATCTACAATACGTTCAATGCCATTTCTACCTAAAATTACTGGAACACCGATACAAAGATCACTTAATCCGTACTCACCATCTAACAGTGTTGAACATGGAAACATTTTCTTTTGGTCGCAAGCAATAGCTTGCACTAAACCACTTACTGCTGCTCCTGGAGCATACCAAGCGGAAGTTCCTAATAATTTTGTTAATGTAGCTCCACCAACTTTAGTATCTTCCTTCACCTGATTTAATCTTTCTTCTGATAAAAACTCAGAAACTTTGATACTATTTCTCGTAGCGTGTGATGTTAAAGGCACCATGCCTTTATCACTATGACCTCCAATTACCATTCCATCGACATCACTAATTGGTGCATCTAAAGCTTCTGCTAATCGATACTTAAATCTTGCAGAATCTAATGCACCACCCATTCCTATAATTCGGTGTTTTGGTAAATCTGTAGTCTTATGAGCTAAATACGTCATGGTATCCATTGGATTACTCACCACAATTAAAATAGTATTTGGAGAATGCTCGACTAAATTTGAAGAAACCGTTTTTACAATACCTGCATTAATTCCAATTAGCTCTTCACGAGTCATACCAGGTTTACGCGGAATACCAGAAGTAATAACACAAATATCGCTATTTGCTGTTTTTGAATAATCGTTTGTACTTCCTGTAATTTTAGTATCAAAACCATTTAGGGAAGCAGTTTGCATTAAATCCATGGCTTTACCTTCTGCATAGCCTTCTTTAATGTCTAATAAAACCACTTCCGAAGCAAAATTCTTTATAGCAATATACTCTGCACAACTTGCTCCTACTGCTCCTGCACCAACTACGGTTACTTTCATTATATTTAATATTTTAATGTGAAACTTGATGTTTTTAACGACTGCAAAATTACAAATAAAAATGCTCTAAACGAAGAAAGCACAAGAGTAAATCTTGTACTTCAACTAATTATCTTATTCGTATTTATTTTATCTATATCCGAAGTTTACACCTGCTGAAAAAGTGTCAAATTCTTAAAGATGATACTCGGCATTTAAACGGAAGAAACCAAATTTTAATTTTGCACATATTGCATCTTTCACTGTAGAAGCCTCACTAGATAAAGAAAATGGATCTGTAATGATTTGACTAGTCAACACAACGCGAGCAACTCTATTATTTCCTATTAGATCCGATTAATACATCCTGTAATATACTCAAGTCCGCCATACAAATTAAAGACAGTGAGTTTCGTCGAAACTGCTAATTAAAAAAACATGCATTGGTATTATGTTCTAATCTTATATTTTTACCTTCAGTACCTAAAGACTCTATGATATTATATGCCCCATCCAAGTGACTGTAAGACATTCTTACGGAGAAGGCTAATGGCCAGATTTTGCCTTCTGACAAACAGTCCATGCATTCCAGTTATTAACCTACAGCATACCTACTTAAGTGCTCTTTGTTTGTATCAATTTTAGGCATAAATTGTGTTTTTAATCGATTTTTTAAAGCATAAAAAAACCACATAAGATATATGCGGTTTTTTAATGAAAATGTTTTACTTGACTACGCGTCTATATTAGCGTAAATCGCATTCTTTTCAATGAACTCTCTACGAGGTGGCACCTCGTCACCCATTAACATCGAAAAGATTCGATCTGCCTCAGTACCGTTATCTATCTGTACTTGACGCATAGTTCTAAACTCAGGATCCATGGTAGTATCCCATAGTTGCTCAGCATTCATCTCACCAAGACCTTTATACCGTTGAATTTTAGAACCATCACCAAAGGTAGACATGATTTGGTCACGTTCTTTATCTGACCAAGCATACTGTTTTTTAGCCCCTTTCTTTACTAAATATAATGGCGGAGTGGCTATATAAACATGACCATTCTCTACTAATTCTTTCATGTACCTAAAGAAAAAGGTCAAGATTAAGGTTGCAATGTGACTACCATCGATATCAGCATCACACATAATTACTATTTTGTGATATCTTAATTTAGACAAGTTTAGTGCTCTTGGATCTTCTTCAGTTCCAATAGTAACACCCAATGCTGTAAAAATATTTTTAATTTCTTCATTCTCAAACACCTTATGCTGCATGGCCTTCTCTACATTAAGAATCTTACCTCTTAATGGCAGAATTGCTTGAAAATTTCTATCTCGACCAGCTTTAGCTGTACCACCTGCAGAATCCCCCTCAACAAGATATAATTCGCATTTTTCTGGATCTTGCTCCGAACAATCTGACAGTTTTCCAGGTAGGCCACCAATACTCATTACCGTTTTACGCTGCACCATCTCACGAGCCTTCTGCGCTGCATGACGTGCTTGAGCCGCTAATATAACCTTCTGTACAATAGTTTTAGCATCTTCAGGATGTTCTTCTAAATAATCCGTAAGCATTTCAGATACAGACTGACTCACAGCGGCAGAAACTTCACGATTACCTAACTTAGTCTTTGTCTGCCCTTCAAACTGTGGTTCTGCAACCTTTACAGAAACAATGGCCGTTAATCCTTCACGGAAGTCATCACCAGAAATGTCAAACTTTAATTTATCTAACATTCCAGAGTTATCAGCGTACTTCTTTAGAGTATGGGTTAAACCACTACGGAAACCTGACAGATGCGTTCCACCTTCATGTGTATTAATATTGTTTACATAAGAATGTAAATTTTCAGCATAAGATGTATTATATACCATGGCTACTTCAACTGGTACACCATTTTTCTCACCTTCAAATGAAATTACATCTTTCATTAAAGGCTCACGATTACCGTCTAAGAACTTCACGAATTCTGGCAATCCATTTTCAGAATGGAATGTCTCTCCTTCAAAAGAACCATCCTCCTTTGTATTACGTTTATCAATAAGGTGAACAGTTATGCCTTTATTAAGGTATGCTAACTCACGCATACGACTCGCTAATGTATCGTAATTATATTCTAAGGTCTGCTGGAAAATCTGAGGATCTGGCTTAAAGGTTACAACTGTTCCTGTTTTATCTGAGTCACCAACAGTTTTTACAGGATATAAGGTTTTACCACGTTCATATTCTTGCTCCCAAATTTTACCATCACGATATACCGTTGCCTTTAAATGCTCAGAAAGTGCGTTAACACAACTGACACCTACTCCATGTAAACCACCTGATACTTTATATGAGTCTTTATCAAACTTACCACCTGCTCCAATTTTAGTCATTACAACCTCTAATGCAGACACGCCTTCCTTTTTATGTAAACCTACAGGGATACCTCTACCATCATCTTCGGTAGTTATAGAATTATCTTCGTTAATGGTTACGGTAATGTTATCGCAATGCCCTGCAAGTGCTTCATCAATTGAGTTATCCACCACCTCATACACCAAATGGTGTAAACCTCTTACTCCTACATCGCCAATATACATTGATGGACGCATACGCACGTGCTCCATACCTTCGAGGGCCTGAATGCTATCTGCGCCATATTTTTTCTTGTTTTCTTCGCTCATAATTATATTTTAAACATGATTTGTCAACACAAAAAAAGACGCTTAAGCGCATCTTTTAAGTACACACAAATATAACAATAAATAAAGCCCTTTAAAAGCATTTCATAGAGTTTATGCACTAATTATCAACAATTGTTAATTACAATAAAGTTTCTTAAAACGTCTAAAAACCACCTTAAAATCAATTTCAATCATTTTACACTACAATGTCCAGATAAAAAACAACAAAAGTCTCTTAAACCTAATTTTTAGCATTCTGCATTTCTCAAAAAATCAAAATTTAAAGCTAAAATGTGTTATAGCTATATCCCACTTCCAAATTAAAAACACAATCAATAACTGGAGACCATTAAATGATAACAGCATCATAAAAAATGACAAGCATAAATCAAATGTAACTGAATATATAATAAAAGAAGATGCTTTCGTTTTTATTACTACTTATAAAATATCGCGTAGCCCATTTATTTCCTAAATGCAATCCTATTGTAAAAATAGGGTTTTAGATTTTGTGAACCCTATTGTAAAGAATAAGTGATCTATTGAGATAGTTGCTCTTAACATGACAACCATTCCTAAACTATATAAAACACAAGTATCAATAACACAATAAGGGTGAATAAAACACTGAATATCATATTTGTCAATTCACATTTGAAACCACAATTATTTCCTTAAAAAGACAAGCACCAAATACCAAGTCTTCTTTGTCAGCTTGAGGTAAAATTTATTTCAGTGCAGTTAAAGCGGCTTTATAATCAAAATTTAAAGACAATTCAATAAATTCAATACCCTCAAGCGATCTCAAAATACGTGCACTAAAAAATATCACGACACAAAAAAAGTATAAAAGTGAAAAAGACAGATTTCTTAGATCAAAATTTAAAGCAGCTACCTTCCAAGACCTCTTTAAGGTTTTGAATAAATAATAAGTCCTTAATATTAAAAGTAACGAGCCGTAAATGAAAAATACCACTTAACTATTTCACGATTAACAACAACCTTACACAACAGCGCTAACTCCTTTAGAACACGCATTCGAATAAACTTTTGTAAAACTGGATACTTTTTATATCTAGTCATGTAAGCTTAATTTATGCTATTGCTTTACCGCCATTCAAGATTTAATATTTAACACAAAGGCCTCAAGAACAATAATCAACCAGCAGACAAGATGAACAAAGGCAAATCAAATGACAAATTGAAAGATGCTTTTCTTGTTAGGAACAACAAAACCAAAGAAGGCATATCCATGAAAGGTTACAATAAATTACCGTTGTACCGCCTTTATTTTGGATCATGAAGTATTGTAAAATCCTCAACTTCAACACAAAGACCAACTGTTAAAAATTTGATGGTTTGTAAATATAGATTAACATCTTTCTTTTCTATATGCTATATGTGACACACAGAAAACAAAAGAGGCTATAAGGTATAATTTATCTAAAATCTAATTTTAAACCCTAAAAAAGGGACGCACCATAACTCGCCCTTTAATTGAAGCATATAAATTCTTGCGTGCTTTTATAAATTTTGAAGGCTACATCTTCAAAATTCGAAGTAGATTAATATGCATCTTCATGTACTTTAGCAACAGCTCGTCCTGATGGATCATTCATGTTTTTAAATGCTTCATCCCACTCCAAGGCAATTTTTGTGCTACAAGCAACACTTGGTTCTTGAGGCACACTCAGCGCCGCAGCATCACTTGGGAAGTGACCCTCAAATATTGTTCTATAGTAATATTCTTCTTTATTCTGTGGCGTTTGAATTGGGAAACGGAAATGTGCATTTGCCAATTGTGCGTCACTAATTTGTTCTTCAACCAATTCCTTTAAAGTGTCAATCCAACTGTAGCCTACGCCATCACTAAACTGTTCTTTTTGTCTCCACGCTACACTTTCTGGCAACATATCTTCGAACGCTTTACGTACAACCCATTTTTCCATTCGCTCATCGTTAATCATTTTATCTTGTGGATTGATCCGCATTGCGACATCCATAAACTCTTTATCTAAAAATGGTACACGACCTTCAATGCCCCAAGCAGCTAGACTCTTATTTGCTCTAAGACAATCGTACATATGCAATTTACGCAACTTACGTACAGTTTCTTCATGAAACTCCTTTGCATTAGGGGCCTTATGGAAGTATAAATAGCCCCCAAATAATTCATCTGCGCCTTCTCCTGATAGCACCATTTTTATACCCATAGATTTAATAACACGAGCCATTAAATACATTGGTGTACTCGCTCTAATAGTGGTAATATCATAAGTTTCTAACTGATAAATAACATCTTTAATAGCATCTAATCCTTCTTGAATAGTAAACTGTATTTCATGATGAACTGTACCAATATGATCCGCAACTTTTTTGGCTGCTACCAAATCTGGAGAACCCTCCAAACCAACAGAGAAACTGTGTAATTGTGGCCACCATGCTTGTTCTTTATCATTGGCCTCAATACGACGTTGCGAATACTTCTTAGCAATTGCCGATGTTACTGAAGAATCTAATCCACCTGATAATAAAACACCATAAGGAACATCACTCATTAATTGTCTATGTACAGCATCTTCAAGCGCTTGTCTTACCTCAGCAATACTTGTTTCATTTTCTTTAACTGCTTCATAGTCGTCCCAATTACGTTTATACCATTGCACTAACTCTCCATCCTTGCTACTCATATAATGTCCTGGAGGAAATAATTCAATCTTAGTGCACACACCCTCAAGTGCTTTTAATTCTGAAGCTACGTAAAATGTACCGTGCTTATCCCATCCCATATATAACGGAATAATACCCATGTGATCTCTTGCGACAAAATATTCATCTTTATCAACATCATAAATAGCAAAACCAAAAATACCATTCATCTCATCTACAAAATCAACTCCTTTCTCTTTATAAAGTGCTAAAATGACTTCACAATCACTTTCTGTTTGAAACTTATAATCTGTAAATTGTGCGCGCAAAGCTTTGTGGTTGTATATCTCACCATTTGCCGCTAAAACTAACTTTTTATCCTCACTAAATAAAGGCTGTTTCCCTGAAGCTGGATCT
This sequence comes from Winogradskyella sp., assembly GCF_013213975.1. Taxonomy (GTDB): domain Bacteria; phylum Bacteroidota; class Bacteroidia; order Flavobacteriales; family Flavobacteriaceae; genus Winogradskyella. The sequence goes on along the minus strand of NZ_JABSST010000025.1, from coordinate 22,655 downwards.
ACTATTGCTAATCGCTCGTGAGCCATTACAACCTTATCATCACTGTAGATACCGCTCCAATCCGGTCCTCTATGTCGGATACTTTTAGCCATTTCTAAGACTTGAGGTCTTAACGTTTCTGATTTTTGCTTTATATCAAATGCACATACAATTCCGCACATAACTTTTTGTTTTAATATTAATTATGAAGCAAATATGATATGAAACTTTCATTTATGAAACATAAAATACTTTATTAGTTAAATTTTTTAATCTTAATACTTTATTTTAATAAATATTGAAAGTATACACCTTAATATTTCTGTATTAAGTTTTAATCTGTAAACTTTAATATTTCTTTACGACCTTTCGCTTATAACAAACCTTAATTTTACGGCAAACAAAATCACATTTTATGAAGACAACTAAACTAATTGCAACCATTGCCTCTGTATTTATGATGTTAATCTCCTTTAATGCAGAAGCACAAAAATTTCGAGGCTTAGATAAAAGCCCATTAGACGTTACCTATTTCAGAACATCCAGAAATGCAGCACCAGATGCAAGAGTAATTTACAGTAGACCTCAACTAAAAGGGCGGACTGTTGAATCTTTAGTTCCTAATGGAAAAGTTTGGCGAACAGGAGCAAATGAATCTGTAGAAATAACTTTTTACAACGACACAAATTTTGGTGGTGAGACTATTAAAGCTGGTACTTATTCTTTATTTACTATTCCAGGGGAGAAAGAATGGACCATTATTTTAAATAGTGACCTGCACGCTTGGGGATCTTACGCTTACAATGAGAATAATGACATAGCGAGATTTAATGTACCGGCAAATGAAGGGAAAGACTCTATCGAAGCATTTTCCATGGCTTTTTCTAAAGATAGTTTAGATTTAGGATGGGGAACATTAAGGCTTTCGATTCCTATCAGCAAATAAAACAACTGAAAAAATAAAAAAGCCTTGAGTTCTCAAGGCTTTTTATTAAGGTATATTCAAATACTTATGTGTTTGTAACGAAACTTTCCAATGAGGGTTAGCCATAACATAATCAACAATCTGCGGCATCATTTTTTCGCGTTTACTCCATTCCGGCTGTAAATACAAAATACAATTATCATTGACTTTAGCCGCCTCTTCTTCAGCAAAGTTAAAGTCATCTTTATTATATACTATACATTTTAATTCGTGTGCCTTATCGTAGATTTCACCCTGAGGTCGTTTAATTTTTTTAGGTGATAGGCAAATCCAATCCCATTGTCCTGTGAGCGGATAAGCACCAGACGTTTCAATATGGGTTTGTACCCCTTTAGATTTTAGTTGCTCAGTTAAAGGCCCCATATCCCAAGTTAACGGCTCACCACCCGTTACAACAATTATATCGCTATACTTAATTGCATTTTCTACAATTTTTGTTGTTTCAGTTGCTGGATGTAATTCAGGCAACCAACTTTCCTTTACGTCGCACCAGTGACATCCAACATCACATCCACCAATTCTAACGAAATAAGCAGCGGTTCCTTTGTGGTATCCTTCACCTTGGATGGTATAAAACTCTTCCATTAAGGGTAGCAAATGCCCTTGATCTATTAGTTGTTGGCGTTCTCTTCTAGTCATAGACTACAAAGATAGTCTATTCATTTAAAGTACATCTATTTTGCAGCGATAACATCAATTTCTATAGAAGCTCCACCAGCTAAGCCAGAAGCAGCATATGTTGTTCTTGCAGGCTTCTTAGTAAAGTAAGTAGTATACACTGCATTAAAGGCTTTAAAATCATCTATATTCTTTAATATTACTGTACATTTTACAACCTCATCCAAAGACAAATTATGATATTCCAAAACGTCCTTTATATTTTCAATAACTTGTTTGGTTTCTGCTTCAATTCCCCCTGAAACTAATTCGCCTGTTTTGTGGTTTTTCCCTATTTGGCCTGTTAAAAACAATAATTCTTCTGTTTCAACAGCATCACTAAACGGCACATTAACGCGGCTTGGCTCATGAGATTGATGAAAAATAATTTCGAACTTTTTCCCTTCACAGGTCAAAAAATTCGTAAACATTAGAACGAAAAAAATTGAATAGAAAGTCTTCATGTCATCTTGTTTTATACTTGTCTAAATTTACAGTATTTTTATACAAATTTTTGATTCATGACGAATTCTGAAAAATTCATAAAAGACATTGCCGACGGTAACACATTTAAAGGTGATTTCATCACTTTAGGTGCGGCAATGCTTGATGGCGAGACAAAAACAAATTCATTTGTGAACGTTCCCTTGAAAACCATGAATCGACATGGTTTAATTGCTGGTGCCACAGGTACAGGGAAAACCAAAACACTGCAAGTTCTAGCTGAAAATTTATCAGAAAAAGGGGTTCCTGTTTTATTAATGGATATCAAGGGTGACTTGAGTGGATTAGCTAAGGCGAGTCCTGGACATCCTAAAATTGATGAACGTCATGAAAAAATTGGTCTTAAGTTTAACCCTAAATCATTCCCAGTTGAAATACTGACGCTCTCAGAACAAGATGGAGTTAGACTAAGAGCAACAATTAGTGAATTTGGCCCCGTATTAATTTCACGAATTCTTGGTGTTACAGAAACCCAAGCAGGAATTATTTCAGTTATTTTTAAATATTGCGATGACAATAAACTACCGCTTCTAGACCTTAAGGATTTCAAAAAAATACTTCAATATGCCACTGGTGACGGGAAGAAAGAATTTGAAGAATCTTATGGTCGCATATCCACAGCATCAACAGGTGCCATACTTAGAAAACTCATTGAAATTGAACAACAAGGCGGTGATTTATTCTTTGGTGAAACCTCATTCGACACTCAAGATTTACTTCGAATAGATGAAAATGGTAGAGGATATATAAACATTATTAGATTAACAGACATCCAAGATAAACCTAAGTTGTTTTCAACATTTATGTTGAGCCTTTTAGCAGAAATTTATTCTACATTTCCTGAACAAGGAGATAGCGGACGTCCCGAGCTGATTATGTTTATTGATGAAGCTCATTTAATTTTTAATGAAGCTTCAGATGCATTACTTAATCAAATCGAAAGTATTGTGAAACTTATCCGTAGTAAAGGTGTTGGATTATACTTTGTAACGCAGAACCCTACCGATGTACCAGAAGCGGTTTTGGGTCAGCTAGGATTAAAAGTTCAGCATGCCTTAAGGGCGTTCACAGCTAAGGATAGAAAAGCCATTAAATTGACAGCTCAAAACTATCCAGATACTGAATATTATGATACAGCCGAGGTTTTAACCTCACTTGGCATTGGGGAAGCTTTAGTGTCTGCATTAGATGAAAAAGGCAAACCAACTCCTTTGGCCGCGACAATGATGCGCGCTCCAATGAGCCGCATGGATATTCTAACAGAATCTGAACTTGCTAGTTTACTAGCACAGTCTCAATTGGCTAAAAAATATAACAAAGAAGTTGATAGAGAAAGTGCTTATGAAATGCTTAACGAAAAAATAAAGCAGGCCGAAGCCGAAGAAGCAAAACGAAAAGCAGAAGCTGAAAAGGAAGCACTTAAGAACGCTGAACGTAATAGAAAAACAAGTCCTAGTAGACGACGCAGTAATAGACAAAATCCTATTGTAAAAGTCTTATCTAGCCCAACAGTTATCCGAAGTGTACTGGGCATATTAACCAAAATACTTAAATAATCTAACCCTAAATCCTAACTATGAAGAAAGTTTTAATCGTTCTTTTTATTTGTGCATTATTAATTACAAGCTGTAACAAAAACAAAGCTCTTGATCCATTTTTAATAGAAAAACATCACATCGGATTACTTACGGACTCCACACAAGTTAAAGACCTTGATGCCGTTTTCATAAACGATTCCGTGGTACGTTATATTGCTGGAGATGAATTTACTGGCTCAGTAAACACTATTGAAATCTTTGAAAAAGGAGGTCAAAAATTATTAGATTTATCGCCAAAAGAAGCGCTAGATTCAACTTCTGTTATTTCTAGTGTTAGAATTTATGACGAGCGCTACAGAACTGAAAAAAATATTTCAACACTGAGTACATTTAAAGATTTAAAAGCTGCGTATAAGATTTCAAAGATTGACAACCTAATTAATTCTGTGCTAGTTTCTGTGAACGAAATCAATGCTTCTTTTACCATAGATAAAAGTGAATTACCAGGTGGCTTGCGTTTTGATATGGATGCGACTATTGATGCAATTCAAATCCCTGAAAAAGCAAAAATCAAATTTTTCATTTTGCACTGGTAATTATAAAGCACCGAACTTTATATTCTTAATCCTATGAAAAAGAAAAAAAAATACACGGCTCAAGTGTCACCATTTGTAGTACCAGCAGATGATGGTAAGATCATTAAAGAGCATTTTGGACTGGCAAGTGATGGCAGTGAAGAATTAAGTATCGCTCATATGACTGCACCTCCAGGCTGGAGTGAACCTTTCCAAACTCCAGAATTTGATGAGTACACCTTCATAATCAAAGGAAAAAAGCAATTTATCATTGATGATAAAATCATTGTTCTAGAGGCAGGTCAATCTATAAAAATTAATAAGCAAACAAGAATTCAATATTCAAATCCATTTACTGAGCCGTGTGAATATATTGCAATCTGTTTACCTGCATTTTCTATAGAGGCTGTAAACAGAGAATCGAATTGACATGAGTAGTTTTGTTGTTAAGTCAATTGGTGGAGTATTAAATGCAACAAGTTTAGTATCTTCTAAATTTGCCGCGAAGCGCGCACTCAACCTTTTTACTTCTCCTCGAAAGGGACGATATACCGAAGACCAAAGAAAAGTAATAAATGACGCCCTATATGAAGAGCTTCAATTTAACGGTTTAGATATTGCCACATATCGTTGGCAGGGAAAAGGTAAAACAGTCCTTTTAGCTCATGGATGGGAAAGTAATGCTTCAAGATGGAAGTACCTTCTTAAAAATTTAAAGTCTAACAATTATAATATTATTGCACTTGATGCACCTGCGCATGGACGATCTGGCGGTAAAGAATTTAATGCTGTTTTATATGCAGAATTTATAAATGTTGTTGCTAAAAAATTTCATCCTGATACGATTATAGGGCACTCTGTTGGTGGTATGGCAACAGTATTTTCGATACATAATTTTGGTTTAGAGTCAGTAAATAAACTTGTATTACTTGGTGCACCTGCTCATTTTACAGGTGTGTTTTCGCGTTATAAGTCCATGATGGGATTCAATAAACGAATTTCGAAAGACCTTGATAAAATTGTTTTAGAACGCTTCGGACAGTCGGTCGATTATTATTCCGCAGCCAATTTTACCAGTAACTTTAAGGCAAAGGGATTAATTATTCATGATAAAAATGACAACATAATTCCTTACGAAGATGCTTTGTTATTTGCCAATCGCTATAAAAATTCTGAATTGCTCAGCACTTCAGGATTTGGACATGGCCTTAAGGATAGGTCCATAACTCCAAAAATTCTTGAGTTTATAAATAGATAATCTTTATTGTACTTTTACAGCATGTCTAACAACCTAACAAGACTTAATAAATACCTTAGTGAAGCTGGCTTTTGTTCACGACGTGAAGCGGACAGGTTAATTGACGCTGGTCGCGTAACCATTAATGATGTAATTCCTGAAATGGGCACCAAAGTTGCATCTGGAGATGTTGTTAAAGTTGATGGTGAACGTATTGATGCGCGTAAGCAAAACTTTGTTTACCTAGCACTTAATAAACCCGTTGGTATTGTTTGTACTACAGATACACGCGTTGAAAAGGATAACATTATTGATTTTATTAATTACCCTAAACGCATCTTTCCAATTGGTCGACTTGATAAACCAAGTGAAGGACTCATTCTTCTAACAGATGATGGTGATATCGTTAATAAAATTCTGCGTGCAAGTAATAATCACGAAAAAGAGTACATCGTCACTGTAGATAAACCCATTTCGCAAACTTTTGTGCAACGTATGGCAGATGGTATTTATATTGAAGAATTAAAACAACGTACTAAAAAATGTATTGTCAAGAAGATTAACAAGTACACTTTTAGCATCATTCTAACCCAAGGTCTAAATCGTCAAATTCGTCGCATGTGCGAATATCTTAATTACGAGGTACAAACTTTAAAGCGCATTCGAATCATGAATATCGAACTCGACGTTCCTGTTGGCGCCTATAGAGAATTGACCTCAGAAGAGTTTAAAACACTAAGTCAGTTGATCAGTGATTCTAAAAAAATTGTAAGCCCTAAGGAAAATTTTACTCGCAAATCAAGACGTTAATTAAATCCTAATTAACAGTGAAGTAGATTGTTTTGTTTATAGCTTGAGATATAAGGATTAACATTAACAATTGATAAAAAATTCAAGAGTTGACAGTGTTGAAAGTGACTAGAAAAATCTATCTTTAAATTTTAAATTTAAGATAGTAGTTATGTCTAACATCGCGCCATTTCATTTAGCAATTCCAGTCCACAATTTACAAGCCTGCAGATACTTCTATACTTAAATTTTAAACTTTGAAGAAGGCAGAAGTAGTGACCATTGGGTTGACTATAATTTTTTCGGGCATCAATTAGTCATTCATTACAAACCTGAATCTAAAGAAGACGAGCATACCAATTCAGTGGATGGTAAAGATGTTCCTGTTCCTCATTTTGGGGTTGTTTTACCATGGGATAATTTTAATGAATTTGCAAGTATGCTAAAATCAAAAGGCATTGATTTTATTATTGAACCTTATATTAGGTTTGAAGGACAAGTTGGTGAACAAGCCACAATGTTTTTTAAAGACCCTTCTGGCAATGCCTTAGAATTCAAAGCCTTTAAAGATATGAGCCAGTTATTCGCTAAGTAATTAAAATCTAGTTAGATAAAAGGGTAAATAGATTAAAAGAGAAATAATGGAATTATACGAAGTTGAAGCAAGAACATAGAATTATCTATTATGAAGTCTATGCTGCTCTCTAGCTAATAAAGTATTCTTTAATAACATTGCAATGGTCATTGGACCTACTCCTCCTGGGACTGGCGTAATAAAACTTGCTTTTTTACTACAATTTTCAAAATCTACATCACCAGTGATGTAATATCCTTTTTCAGAATCGTCAGGAACTCGCGTAATACCAACATCGATAATAACAGCATCATCTTTTATCATTTCAGCCTTTAAAAAGTTCGGTATCCCTAAAGCAGATATTATAATATCTGCTTGGGATGTAATCTGAGTAATATTCTTAGTGTGACTATGAGTCAAGGTCACTGTGGAATTCCCAGGAAACCCTTTACGACCCATTAGTATACTCATAGGACGACCAACAATATGAGAACGTCCAATAACTACAGTATGCTTTCCTTTAGTTTCTACTCCATAGCGATCAATAAGTTCCAAAATACCAAATGGCGTAGCCGGAATAAACGTCGACATATCTAAGGCCATTTTGCCAAAGTTCATTGGATGAAACCCATCGACATCTTTATCTGGATGAACGGCCATTAATACCTTTTGCGTATTAATTTGAGGAGGTAATGGTAACTGAATGATAAAACCATCAATATCATCATTGTTATTCAAATCTTCGATCGTATCTAGTAACTCTATTTCACTAGTTGTATTTGGTAAACGTACCATTGTAGACTCAAAACCAACACGTTCACAAGCTCTAACTTTACTACCAACATAAGTAAGACTAGCCCCATCATTTCCTACTATTACTGCAGCAAGATGTGGGACCTTTTCTCCATTAGCCTTCATTTTGTCAACCTCAGCTTTTATTTCAGCTTTGATGTCATTACTCGTTTTGCGTCCGTCTAGAATTGTCATGTTGGAAATTTTCTAATAGTTAGCTTCTTTTATCTAGGCATGTTCTTCATCATCTGCATCATGCGCTTTCCGCCTCCACCTTGCATCATTTTCATCATCTTACTCATTTGCGTAAATTGTTTCAATAGTTGGTTCACCTCTTGCACCGAAGTTCCAGATCCTTTTCCTATACGCTTTTTTCTGCTTGAGTTTATGATTGATGGGTTAGAACGTTCAGCTGGAGTCATGGAATGAATTATGGCTTCAATACCCTTAAACGCATCATCATCAATATCAATATCCTTCATCATTTTTCCAGCACCTGGAATCATTCCGATAAGGTCCTTCATATTACCCATCTTCTTAATTTGCTGTATCTGCTTTAAGAAATCATCAAATCCAAATTGATTTTTGGCAATCTTCTTTTGAAGCTTACGCGCCTCTTCTTCATCAAATTGTTCTTGGGCACGCTCTACAAGCGACACCACATCTCCCATTCCTAATATACGGTCTGCCATACGTGAAGGATAGAAGACATCTATGGCTTCCATTTTTTCACCTGTACCAATAAATTTAATTGGTTTATTAACTACAGATTTAATAGAAATAGCTGCACCACCTCGTGTATCACCGTCTAATTTTGTAAGGATAACACCGTCAAAATTAAGGATGTCGTTAAAGGCTTTAGCCGTATTAACGGCATCCTGACCAGTCATGGAATCAACCACAAATAGGGTTTCCTGCGGTTGAATGGCTTTATGAATGTTAGAAATCTCGGTCATCATAGCTTCATCTACTGCCAATCGACCTGCGGTATCTATTATAACAACATTATGACCATTAGCTTTAGCATGAGCAATACCTGCTTGAGCAATGGCAACAGGATCATTATTTCCTTTATCACTAAAAACCTCAACATTGATTTGATCTCCAACCACATGCAACTGATCAATCGCTGCTGGACGATACACATCACAAGCAACAAGTAAAGGTTTTTTTGTTTTCTTGTTTTTGAGATAATTAGCCAGCTTTCCAGAGAAGGTCGTTTTACCAGAACCTTGCAAACCTGACATTAAAATGACACTTGGGTTTCCTGATAAGTTGATTCCTTCAGCATCACCACCCATAAGTTCAGTCAACTCGTCTTTAACGATTTTAACCATTAATTGGCCTGGCTGCAGTGTGGTTAAAACGTTTTGACCAAGCGCTTTTTCTTTTACCTTGTTGGTAAATTCTTTAGCTATTTTAAAGTTAACATCGGCATCTAAAAGCGCTCGTCTTACTTCCTTTAAAGTTTCAGCAACATTTACTTCTGTAATACTACCATGGCCCTTTAATACGTGTAACGCTTTATCTAACTTATCACTTAAATTATTGAACATAATCTTTATCTCTTTTTGAAGTTGCAAATTTAAGAATTTACAAGAGATAAACGAATGGGATATCTATAATTCTATAAGTCTAAAACTGAGAATACTCCAAAAGAAAAGAGCTGCCCAGCGGTAGACAACTCTCTTCATCAACTTAAACTTACTAAAATTACTAATGTACTTAGCGTTTCTTTTTATTAATCGCAGTTTCTTTCTAAAACGATTACATCATCACCTCTATGCAGTTGTAAGCGATCTACTTCGCATTCAACAACCAACCACTCACCAGTAATGGCTTGAATATTTGGTCCTGCAACACTATCAAATGTTAAAATCACTCCTTCATCAGATTGAGACGTCGTCCATGATGCATCTATATTTAATCCTTGACCTTCAATAATCAAGTTTTGATTTGCTTGAAACATTAAATAGAAATCGATAAGATTATCACTGGCATTATAACTTACAATCTGCCATGAACATTCTTGTAAAATATTATCGACATCTCCTTCAGAGCAACTTTCTTCGTAACAGTTTTCTACTATTAAATGATGCTCAAAAATTTCGAATATACTTGGATCTCCAGCCAAAGCAACTCTCGAATAGATAGTTTGCTCGTAAGCTATAGTATTAATAAACGCACTTGCTAATGCATTAACCTGAGTTTCTGCGTCATCGATGGTTAAATAAAATGCAAACTCAACGTCATCATTTGGACAATTATCAAAAATTAAATTAAGATCAAATGTTCCAAATCCGTCCTCAACGTCATCATCTTCGTCGCAAACTTCTAGGTTGTAAAGCCCATAACACTCAGAAACATCCTCCTCATCAATTTCACAATTGAGTTCTAGACTCATGTATAGAAGTCCGTTTTCAGACTCTTGGACAAACTCTAAATCATAATCATTATCACAATCCTCGAGCAACCATAATCCATTGGCGGTCGTAAAGGTCTGTAATCCTTCTATAATGAGTTTTATTCCTAAATCCGTTTCTAATAAATCCCAAGCACCGATGTCTACAACAGTTGCATCACCGGAAACAACTAATTCACCAGATTGTGTGAAATTAAACTGTAGGCTATCTATTAAATCATCTTCATCATTTTCAATTTCAACGTCGAAGGCACATTCTAATAGATAAGCTTCGATGTCTTCCAATTCAAGATCGCATTGGTCTTCTTCATCATCATTGTAACAATCATCTTCAGCAGCTTCAATAGCGTTTCCTAATTCTTCATTAGAATTTACCTGAATTGTTTCACCATTAGCATATAGTAAGGTAACAGGGTAATTTAAACTTACAATTAAAGCGTTTTCATCGTCTTCTAATGCTTCTATAAAAGTATAAAGTGCTTGGTCGCTTTCAATGACAATAGTATCTACAATATTGAAATCAGAATTAAAAACTGAAAATGAAATAGGATAAACAAAATCTATACATTCAATGATTTCGTCATCCTCGTCATCAATATCACAAGACGCTATCCATCCTTCGAGTTGATCCTCGTTTTCAATTACAATTTCAGTATAATCATTAAAAATGATGGTTATTGGAAATATAAAATCCAAAATATCATCTTCACCTTCGAACGCTTCAAACAACTCCTCAAGCGCTTCTAAATCGTCTAAAGTTTCAATGGTAATCGTAATATCGCTTACAACAATAGTCACTGGTAATTCAATAGAAAAACAGCTTGAGTCATCTAGGATGTCATCGTAGGCGCCATAGTTAGCAGTAACGCTAGTCATAAAAGAAGCCAGTGCAGAATCTGCAGTAATGACTTCTTGATTGTTGGGATTATTTATTTCTGTTTCTTCATTTTGACATGAAAAAACAAAAAGGGCAAAAAAGGCTACATAAAGTAGGCGGTAGATTTTTGTTTTCATAATAATGGAGCTTTATCGATTTTATTATAGAACAATTAGCATTTTGATTTTCCTACCCTTGCTTTATAAAATTTATTTATAATTTGTGAGTCGAAAAGTACTATGAAACAACCTCTACAAGACCATATTTGTGAAGAACGGTTATTTGAAAGCATCTTTAAAAAGCATTCAAAAAACCTGCATAACTTCTTGTATTACAAGTTTGGAGAGCATCTAAATCCAAAAGACAAAGTACAAGAGGCATTCATAAAACTTTGGCAAAATTGTAGTAAAGTTTCCCCTGATAAGGCAAAGAGTTTCTTGTTTACTACTGCTAATAATTTAATGCTAAATGCTGTGGCGCATCAAAACGTAGTTTTAAAATATGAAAAACGTCCTCAAAAAACAGCTACCATAGAATCTCCTGAATTTTTACTGGAAGAAAAAGAGTATCACGAAAAATTACAAAAGGCACTATCTAATTTAACAGATGCACAACGTGTTGCTTTTTTAATGAATAGAGTTGAGGGCAAACGCTTTAAAGAAATAGCAGAACTCTTAAATATTTCCACCAAAGCCGTAGAAAAGAGAATTTATGGTGCCTTAAAAAAATTACGAGAGGATATTAAAGGCATTTAATGGGTAGGAGTTTTTAACCCTTAGCTGTTTTATTAATGAATAGAAAGAAATGAATAAAGAAGAACTCATAAAAAAGTGGTTTGATAACAACCTATCACTAGAAGAGCAAAAGGCTTTTGAACAGCTTGATAATTCCTCGGATTTAATTAAACTTAACAACGCCTTGCATTCTTTTAAAGCTTCTGAGTATTCTATTAATTCTGAATATAGCCATTTAAAATCTGAACTAGATTCAGTAAAGATCAAAACTAATAGATGGTTTTATACAGTTCTAAAAATTGCTGCTGTATTGGCACTTCTCTTGAGCGCCTATTATTATACAACAACTTTAGACACAGAGATACAAACTAAAATTGCAGAACAAACCATTATTTCACTACCAGACGCTTCTGAGGTCAATTTAAACGTAAATTCATTCTTAGCCTTTAATGAACATAAATGGGAGAAGGCTAGAGTTGTTAACCTAAAAGGTGAAGCTTTCTTTAAGGTCGCTAAAGGCAAAAAATTTGATGTAGTTACTAAACATGGTAAAGTCACAGTATTAGGTACACAATTTAATATTATACAACGTAACGACTTTTTTGAGGTCACCTGCTTTGAAGGTTTGGTGGCTGTAACCCATAGTGAAAATAGAATAGAATTAAGTCCTGGCAATTCATTTAGATGGATAGATGGGGAAATGATTGCTAATGATAAAGTGCTCGCTACGCAACCTAGTTGGTTGCGTGGTGAAAGCAGCTACAATAATGTTAACCTAAAGCATATTTTATCTGAATTAGAAAATTACTACAAGATAAAGATCAATGCCGAAAATATTGACACCTCTCGATTATTTACAGGTAGCTTTACACACAAAAATCTGGATTTAGCATTGAAATCTGTTACAATACCCTTAAATTTAAGCTACAGTAAGACTGGAGCAATTGTTGTATTAAAGCGTGAATAAACCATTACATCGCCTTTTCTTAGTTTTTTTAATTATTTCCTCTTTCTATTTAGCTCATAGTCAAAATAAGGAACCCCGACCTCTTGTTCAAATTCTTGAGCAAATAGAAGCTCAATATGATATTAAATTTTCTTATGAACCAAATACTATAGAAGGCATTACTATGGTTCCTTTGTCATCGTCATTAAGTTTACGAGAGGTTTTAGATGTGTTAAAAACAATTTCACAAATCAATCTTGAAGTACTGAGTGAACGGTTCATTGCTGTAACGCCTAAACTTAATAGTACGCAAAGATTAGAGGAAGTTGTAGTTACCAACTATCTTACCAAAGGAATTTCAAAAACAAATAATGGCGCTATACAAGTTAACACAAAAGCCTTTGATAACCTTCCAGGATTAATAGAACCAGATGTTCTTCAAATAATCCAAAATCTACCTGGAGTAATTAGTGTTGACGAACGCATTTCTAACATCAACGTAAGAGGTGGCACTAACGATCAAAACCTCATCATTTATGAAGGTATAAGAATGTATCAGACCGGACATTTTTTTGGTCTTATTTCAGCGTTTAATCCTTATTTATCTAAAGGAGTAAGAGTCTCAAAAAATGGAACAAGTGCACTTTATGGCGATGGTGCTTCCAGTACAATATTAATTAATGATTCTGATGTTATTGATAATACTTTTGATGCCGGTTTTGGATCTAACCTATTGAGTGTTGATGGTTTTGCAAAAATTCCGTTTTCCAAAAAAACAGAACTACAGCTGGCTGTGCGACGTTCCTTTACTGATATTATAGCCTCTACAACCTATGATGCTTATTTTGATAGAATTTTTAGAGATTCTGAACTTAATACATCAAATGATATTAATAGTGTTTTAGCGTTAGATGAACGCTTTTTATTTTATGATATTAACGCTAAGTTGCTTTACAATATTGATAAATCCTCTAAGCTTAGAATTAAACTTCTTAATATTTATAATAATCTTGACTACAATCAAATTTTCACAAACTCAGATAATAACTTTCAAGAAAACCGAAGCGCATTAAATCAATTCAGTTACGGAGCAAGTGCAACATATTCTAAAGTATTCGATAACGAGTTGTTTGCGTCTGCAGAATTATACTATTCAAATTATGATCTATATGCTAAGAACGATGATATAACAAATAATCAACGATTAACTCAAGAAAATAAAGTAGAGGATTATAGTTTACGTTTAGATGTTTCTAAAAAGCTTGATAATAATACTGAAATACGAGTAGGTTATCAATTTAATGAAGTTGGTGTAACCAATTTCGAAGATGTGATTAATCCGGATTTTACAAGTCTAAATAAAGAAATTATTAGAACTCATGCTATTTTTGGAGAAACAGAACGCTATTCTAAATCAAGAAACACATACATCAGACTTGGTGCAAGAATTAGCTATTTTGAAAAGTTACAGGAGCTAGTTCTTGAACCTCGTTTTGCCTTTAATCAAAAACTATCTAATAATATTAGAATCGAAGTTTTAGGAGAATTAAAGAGTCAATCGATATCGCAAATTATAGATTTACAGCAAGACTTTTTTGGCATTGAAAAACGTCGTTGGCAGCTATCTAATCTCGAAGATGTTCCTTTAGTGAGGAGTCAACAAATTTCTTTAGGTATTAGTTACAATAAAAATAATTTGCTTGTTTCTTTAGAAGGCTATTACAAGAATACTGATGACATAACGGCTCAGAGTCAAGGCTTTCAAAATCAATTTCAATTTGTAAACGATATTGGATCTTATACTGTTACAGGAATTGATTTTTTGATCAATAAACGCTTTAATAACTTTAGCACCTGGTTGAGTTATACCTTAAGTAATAATGACTACAAATTTGACAATTTAAACCAAGGTGGAGCATTCCCCAATACTATCGATTTAACTCATGTCGCTGATGCTTCCTTAACCTATAATCTCAACAATTTTAAAATTGGTCTAGGAATAAATTGGCATTCTGGCCGCTCTTATTCAGAACCTGCCGAAATCCAAAACCCTTTCAATTCAAATATAGAATACAAAAATCCGAATGGTGCAAGGCTACCAGATTATTTTAGAGCCGACATCTCTGCAACCTATAAATTTAATCTTTCAAAAAATACTAATGCAGAAATTGGGGGGTCTGTTTGGAATATGTTTAATCAGATAAACATTATTAATAGATACTACACTGTCGATGCAGACGATAACATCATTGAAATTGACAATCGTTCTTTAAAATTCACTCCTAATCTAAGCTTTAGAGTTAATTTCTAATCTTAAGAATTATAGGTAATTTTAAGCTCTAATTATTAGAACTATGACAGACCAAGAAATGTATCATCTTAAATTTCCTGTTGGAGATTTTAACAAACCAGAGCGCATTACAAAAGAACACCTTGACGAGTGGATTAGTACAATTACAACCTTTCCAAAGTACCTAAAAGCTATCCTCAAGGATCTTAGTGAGAAAGAGCTTGGTTACAGATACAGACCTGAAGGTTGGACCATAAGACAAGTGGTACATCACTGTGCTGATAGCCATATCAATAGCATCGTTAGATTTAAACTTGCTAAAACTGAAGATAAACCCACTATTAGACCTTATTTTGAAGATCGCTTTGCTCGTCTGGTAGATTACAAGGAACCTTTAGATGATTCTATTGCGATTCTAAAAGGAGTTCATAATAAGCTTGGTCTATTGCTAAAAAGCTTTAACCAATCTGATTTAAAACGTGAATTTGTACACCCTGAACATGGCAAGGTATTTTCCATTGAAGAGACTATTGGAGTATATGCATGGCACTGTAAACATCATTATGCTCATATTGAACAAGCTTTAAAATTTAAAGATAAGTATAACTAAAAAGAGCCCTCGTTAAAGGGCTCTTTTTTTATTATTGCATTTCTACGGCAACCCATTTGCAGATTGCTGGCTATCTTTACGCCGCTGTTTTTCTATACTTTTTCTAATTTTTTCAATCGCAGACTCAATGGACTTATCAGGTTCAATTAGGTTATACTGACCCCAGAAATTTGGATCAGAAAAGCCAGAAATCGCATCTGTAATTATAACTGTTGGCCTTAAACGGTCTTTATTCTTAATTTTCCGATTTGCAGTATTTATTTCCCAATCCGTTACTGCCATTTCACTTGACAAGGTATATACCTTATTAAAAATCTGTCGCTTCTTATTCACTTTAAATTTTAAATTAAGGTTAGAATAACTGTAATACCACTTTCCATTTTTTGCTTTATAATCTACCTTATAATTTGCTTCTAGCGGATAAACCACAACATCTCTAGGTTTCTTTTTAACAAGTAAATTTTTAGTCTTATTCTTATTACTCACGTCTAATGAATAGTCTGCACTAACTAATGCTAAAGACTGTGTATCTATATATAGCTTCCCGTTATAGCTTAGATTTAGACCATTATTTCTTGGAGAGAAATTAACCACATAAACATTTCGGTTATTAATGGTTGATGGTTGGTCAAAAGAGAATCTATAACTGCTAATTGTCTCGTCTGTAAAAATATACTCAGGATATTTCATGATATCCAGATATATAGTAGAAAACGGGCCGCCTTGAAGCTTTACAGAAACAGTATCTAAACGTTTATAATCTGTACTTTTTCTAGCTTTACCTAATTGAATAGCATCGCGCTGAGGAGATGTGTGCGGTTGCTTTAATATATTTACAACTGCTTCGGTCAATGATACATTTCTATTTCGGCGTTTTATCGTCTCACGGTAAAATGCTGTCATATAAACAGACTCATCTTGAACGGTACTATTTTTCTCTTTAAAAACGGTTCTGACTAACTTCTCAGCATCTTTATAAGCAGAAATGCTTACAGCAGTCAATTCTGTTACAGCTTCATAAAGTTTTATCTTATTACCTTCTTTAGATAATTCTGATAATGGTAAAACACGTGTATTATAACCTAAAAGACTTACAACAACCTTAGAGTCCAAATACTGATTTGGAACCTTTAGAGTAAATTCGCCTTCAGAATTAGTTATGGTACTAATATTGGTCTCGTTAACATTAAGACTAACTGCTTCTAGTACTCTTTTAGATTTTCCATCATATACTTTTCCACTGAACTCGGTGAAATCAACCTGAGCATTTAGCGTAAAAATCGTAAGTAATAATGCAATACAAGTGCTTAGATTAGATTTAAAAATATAAGTAGTTTTCATAGCATAATTATTAAAACTTTAACCTATACTAAGATACGGAAAAGCACAGAATAGCTTATGAACCAAAATGTTAAAAATCGATTATTAACATTTTTTATAAAGAATTTACATACGTTCTGGAACATCAATCCCTAAAACAGCAAATGCATTTTTAATGGTCTGTCCAACGGTTTTTGAAAGTTGAACCCTAAAAGACTTTTCAGCTATTGAGTCAGCACCAAGAATTGATACATTTTGATAGAAAGAATTAAAGTCTTTCACCAAATCATAGGTGTAATTTGCAACTAAGGCAGGACTATGTTGCTCAGCAGCATTTTGAATCACTTCTGGGAATACTTCTAATTGTTTTAAAAGTTGTTTTTCTTTTTCATGCAACACAATACCTCTAATAGTAGTATTTGAATCTGTAGCCTTTCTTAATATTGACTGAATTCTGGCGTAGGTGTATTGAATAAATGGACCTGTATTCCCTTGAAAATCAATCGATTCTTTTGGGTCGAACAGTATGCGTTTTTTAGGGTCGACTTTAAGAATGTAATATTTGAGTGCACCTAGCCCAATAATTTTATAAAGTGCTTTTTTCTCTTCTTCACTATAATCATCAAGCTTCCCTAACTCTTTTGAAATCTCTTCTGCAGTTGCAGCCATTTCATCTATGAGGTCATCTGCATCCACAACAGTACCTTCTCTACTTTTCATTTTTCCGCTAGGTAAATCTACCATACCATAGCTCAAATGAAATAAGTTCTTGGCCCAATCAAAGCCTAATTTTTTGAGAATTAAGAACAAGACCTTAAAGTGGTAATCCTGCTCATTACCAACAGTGTATACCATACCACCAACATCTGGATAATCTTTAATACGTTGTATGGCAGTGCCAATATCTTGAGTCATATATACAGCAGTACCGTCAGCTCTAAGTACAATTTTTCTATCAAGTCCTTCGTCTGTTAAATCACACCAAACAGAACCATCAGGGTCTTTTTCAAAAACACCTGTTTTAAGACCTTCTGCAATAAACTCTTTTCCTAATAAATAGGTTTGACTCTCGTAATAATACTCATCAAAATCGACTCCAATAGCTTTATAAGTCTCCTCAAACCCATCATAGACCCAACCATTCATCCTTTTCCAAAGGTCAACAACTTCATTATCACCAGCCTCCCATTTACGTAACATGTCTTGAGCTGCTAATAAAATAGGTGCTTTCTTTTTTGCCTCTTCCTCTATAAGTCCCTCAGAAATTAAATCTGAAATTTCTGCCTTGTAGGCTTTATCAAACGCAACATAATAATTACCTACCAATTTATCACCTTTTAATCCAGTGGATTCCGGAGTTTCTCCATTCCCAAATCTTTGCCACGCTAGCATGCTTTTACAAATATGGATTCCTCTATCATTGATAATCTGGGTTTTATAGACTGTCTTGCCTGAAGCTTTTAATATCTCAGCAACAGAATAGCCTAGTAAGACATTTCTAACATGCCCCAAATGCAATGGCTTATTTGTATTTGGGGATGAGTATTCAACCATTATAGCCTCTTGATCTGTTTCATTTACATAGCCATAATTTTGATTATTCTTTATAGTATCAAAGAATTGAATGTAATAAGCATCGTCAATTACAATATTAAGAAACCCCTTAACTACATTGAAACTCTTAACTAAATCTACATGTTCTAACAGGTAGTTTCCAATTTGCTCCCCAATTACTACAGGATTTCCCTTAATAACCCTTAACATCGGAAAAACAACTACAGTAATATCACCAGCAAATTCTTTGCGCGTTGCCTGAAATTCTACAGATTCTAATTCTGATTGATATAGTGCTTTAACAGCCTCTTTAACGTGTAATTCTAAGGTATCCTGAAGCTTCATATTTTATTTAGACTTTAGCTTTTGAAACGCTTGCAAAGATAGAAGTTTTATTGTTTTTAAAGCGGGTTAAATCTTGATATTTCTTTATATTTAAAGACTTGAAAATACACAATGAGCTTATGAAATATCTAACTTTCATTTTCCTGTTTATTCTAGTTTCGTGTACATCAAATGATGATTCTAACGTAGATTCTAGGGCTAACAAGTTTTATAAGGGCATGGATCTATCCTTCCAAAGTGAATTGGAAGATTTTAATATCGATTATAAAGATTCTAACGGAAATTCTGTAGAACTTTTAGATTTTGTAAAATCTAAAGGAACAAATCTTGTTAGACTAAAACTTTGGCATACCCCCCAAAATGGTGAAAATGGACTCGATGATGTTAAAGCTTATGCTCAAAAAGTCAGTGCTAAAAACCTGGACTTTTTACTAAATATCCACTATAGTGATTTTTGGGCAGACCCAGGAGTTCAAACACCTCCCGCAGCATGGCAGGATATGACAATTGATGAAATTAAAATTGCCATTTATGATTACACAAAGGATGTTGTAACCGAACTAAAAAATCAGAATACACTACCTGAAATTATTCAAATTGGCAATGAAACCAATAGTGGATTTCTCTGGAATTATGGAAAAGTCTGGGGAAACTTTAATGATAATTGGAATAATTATGCCGCCTTAGTAGCTGAAGCAATAAGAGCTGTTAGAGACGTCGACAACAACAATAGGATTCAGATAATGTTGCACTTTGCTGGAATAGAATTTGCAGGCGTATTTTTTAACGAACTCCAAACTTTTAATTTGGATTATAATATTATTGGCTTGTCCTATTATCCGCAATTTCACACTAAAAATCTCGCTACTGTTACTTCAAAACTCAATGAACTCGCAACGACATTTGAAAAGGATATTTTAATGGTAGAAGTAGCCTATCCTTTTACCTTACAATGGAATGATAATCTGGGAAATTTCATAGGACAATTAGACCAGACACTCCCTGAGTTCTCACCTACACCTCAAGGACAAAAGGCTTATTTTGAGTGGCTTATTTCTACTATTAAAAACATCCCAAATAACAGAGGTATAGGGTTTTGTTATTGGGCTCCAGATTGGGTAGCCTTTGATGGAAATGAAAATACTTCAAGCGAAGGGTCGGCTTGGGAAAATCAATGCCTATTTGATTTTGACTTAAAAGCACTTCCTGCAATAGAAACTTTTCACACTAACTAACTGATATTTAATATTTTAAATCATTTATGCATTTCAACGATCAAATGGTAGTTTTTCTATGATTTTTGCCGTTAATCGATTCAGCATTTTTTTGATGAATTTCATCTTCCATTTCATCTAATAAATCAGCATTAAATCCTAATTATTAGTGTTTCTGCGTACATTATGGCATTTTTGATAAGCTATTAACAATGTCCCAAACATTAATGAGGCTTAATTATCAAACATTAACCACGTTGTTATTGTTTAGTGTTGACTTTCTTTTAGCATCCCTCTATAAAAGTTATGTACACCAAAACATTGCACTTCGTCTTTTATTCGCAAAACAATGAAGCAGTTATTGACTTTTGCTGCTTGTTTGTTTGCTTTCTGCATTTACTCACAAAATGATAGAATAGACGACCTTACCGTACAATTAGCCTACCAAGAGGCCGACTCTACAAAAATAGATCTTGCGCTTGAGCTCATCAATGAATTATATGCGATTGGCGAATTTCAGAAGGCTCAGAAATATGTAAATCAAACTGCTAAACTTTCTGAAAAATTAAACGACACTAAAGGACTTGCCGAAAGCACCTATTTCAGGGCACTAATTTATGCACAAAACAACGACTACTACAATGCCATTGATAATTACGAAAAGTCTAGAAGATACTATCTGCAAGTAAGCGACACTTTAGGGGTTGCTAAGGTGAGTAACAGCATTGGTTTAATTGAAATAAAACGTGGCAATTATGCTTTAGGTCTTAAAAATTCTCTTTCTGCGATCGATATTTTTGAGAAGCAAGGACTTTACAAGGAATTGAGTTCTGCTTACGACAATTTGGCTGAAGCCTATTTTATGACTAATCAAATTGATAAAGCCATTGACTTCAATTTTAAAGCACTAGACACAAGAAAACGTATTAGTGATAGAAAAGGCATTGTTGCCTCTACAACAAATATTGCCGACCTATACTCGCTTAGAAAAGAGCATCGTAAAGCGATTGAATATTATGAAGATGTTTTAGAGATGCTAAATCCTGAAACCGATAAAGAATTGAGAGGTGAAATACTACCAAAACTAGGAAGGGAATTTTTAGAGTTTAAAGAATATGATAAAGCATCTGAATATTTAGTACAAGGTTTAAAATACAATAGAAAGCAGAATAATCAAGATGGTATTTTAAGATCATTAAATGCTATTGGCAGCTTAAACTTGCAACAGAAAAAAGTTCGCCTTGCTGAAATTCAACTTAATGAAGCTTATTCTATTGCTCAAAAAATAGACGATAAAGATGCGCTTTTAGAGAACTACAAATTGCATATAGTCTTAGACTCTACAAGAGGCTATTTTCAAAACGCATTCTTCTGGCAGAATAAATACTACGATCTTAAAGAAGACCTGGCTAAAGAAAAGCAACCTATATTTCCTACCGAGGTAGACCCATTAGATCTAAATGAGTCCTATACAATAGAGGAACAAATTGAAAATTTTGATCCTAATCAAAAGAAAGAGAACTGGCGCAGCAATCCACTGATTTTTTATTGTGCAATTGCAGCTTGTGCAATTTTATTAACACTCTTGCTTCTTAATTTCTTAAAGACTAAAAGGTATCGAGAAACATTAAAAAAGCAACGTGAAAAATTATCGCAAGAGCTAATAAGAAATGAAGCTATTTTAGAGCAAACACATCATCTTGAAGAAGTAAATCAAGTCAAAGACAAGCTTTTCTCAATTGTATCACACGATCTAAAAGATTCTATTTCTTCTATTAAAGCCTTTTTAGATTTATTGAAAGAAGATAGTATTTCAAAAGAAGAGTTTAGAGCACTAATTCCAGAATTAAGCGAAAATGCTAATAATGCATCTTCTCTTTTATTCAATTTATTAAACTGGTCTAAATCTCAGATGCAAAACTTGGAGCCTAACCCGGAGTTATTTAATATCCAAGATGTTTTCCATACGAAAATGGCATTGGTAGAGCAAAAAGTTGAGGATAAACGGATTGTTCTTATAGACGAATCTCAACGAGATTTTGTTTATGCAGACAGGAGTATGGTGGAAATTGTTATTCAAAATTTAATAACAAATGCGGTCAAGTTCAGCAGAACTGGCGATGTTATTACTGTTTCTAACCAAGATGTTAATGGCAAAGCTTTAATCTGTATAGAAGATACCGGAGTTGGAATCTCTAGAGAAAACATTGATAAACTTTTTAACGCAAACAAAAACTTTACTACAGTGGGCACCAAAAACGAAAAAGGTACTGGTTTAGGTCTTACTATAGCCAAGGACTTAGTGGAACTAAATGAAGGTAGGATTTGGGTAGAAAGTACGGTTAATGTCGGTAGTAAATTCTTTATTGAACTTCCGAAATCCGCCCCTCAAGCTTAGTTATTTTATCTATATTTTAACCACTAAATATTGTTCAATGAAGCGCATACTTCCTTTACTCATCCTTTTAATAACGTTCGATTATATTTAAAACGAAAACTAAACCTAATCTAAATCAAGAAGAAAAGGAACTCAACCAATTATTTACGCTGATAAAAGGCTGATTAAACTCTGAAATTGAAGCTATAGTTGACTCCTCTTATTATAATGTTTCGTTGCATAGGTATCCTAATTTTCTGGGAGATAAAGGAAAGATTCTATACGTAGAACAAGCATTGAATACTATGCCAAAAAGACCATATCGCTAGTACATAT
>NZ_JABSST010000024.1 GCF_013213975.1 Winogradskyella sp. | reverse complement strand
TTCTGAAAGCTGTAACTTACTTTTAGCGGTGAACTAACGCTTAAGAGGCGCCAAAACAGCATCGAATTGAAAAACACCTTTGTCATTGGTGGCTCTTGTTGTAAGATAAATACTTAAAGGTAGCATCACTGCAGTGGAGAGCCAGGACCCAATAATTGGACTGAAGCTTCCTTTCTCAGCACTGTTCTTGGCAAAAATTCCGAAGAAGTGATAAGTAAGGAATAATACAATAGCTATCACCATTGGTAAGCCTAAACCACCTTTTCTTATTAACGCTCCTAACGGTGCACCTACAAAAAATAAAATAATACATGCAAACGCAAGAACAAACTTATCATGTAGTGCAATAATATGCTTATTAAGCCAAATGGCTTTAGATTCAAAATTCTTCTTATTTGCATCTATGATTTGCTTTGTACTGTTGGCAGAATTGAGCGCCAAATTAATAACCTGCACCTTGTTGCTGGCTGTATATAAATCTAAAATCTCACCTTGATAAAGTGAATCCTGACCTTGGGTATTCAGATTTAGATTTAAGGCTGCATAAGTTGTTCTATTATATAAAGTCTTAGAAAGTATGTTGTAGTCTTCTTTACGTTGATTGTTTAAACTATCAATGGTGTAGTTTAGTTGACTTATATTTTGCATTGTATGACGACCTCTATAGTTTTTTTCATCTAAATCTTCAGAATTCAGAATCTCAAGATCAACATTAAAAATGTAATTCTCAAAGTAACTTCTAGCGTGCGGTTTGTCTATGTTTTTGCGAGAATCGCGATTAACTATTTCTTCATAATAGTTACCATTAATTAATTCTAGTTGAAGTACATTTGAGTCTGGGGCACTCTTTAATTCTCCTTTTTCTGATACAATAACTTTGTAGTTTCCACTTCGTGTAGAACTTTTTTGATGAATAACTACACCATGAAGATATTGTCCACGGTCACCAGATTTTGATTCAACCTTAATATTAATGTTACCTATTTCGTTAAACTGACCTTCAGCTATTGCTAATGCTGGTTTAACTTTTGCAATATTACGTCTTAAGTTATAAAAGTTGTATTCGCCCCAAGGAATGACATTATTTGCAAAAAAGAAACAAGCAATACCTAGTGCAACAATGAAAACACTTAGACTGCGCATAGCCCTTTGCAGGGAAATACCAGTGGACTTCATTGCGGCAAACTCATAGTTTTCTGCAAAATTTCCGAAGACCATAATTGAGGACAGTAAGACCGTTAATGGAACCACCAAAGGAATAAGCTTTGGCATGTAGTACAGGATAAATTTTGCAGTAACAGAAATATCCAAGTCTTTACCTGCGAGTTCTGCTATATAGAGCCAAACACCTTGCAGTACAAAGATGAACATGAAGATAATAAAGACGCTAAAAAACGTCCTTAAAAATGTGATAAGTATGTACCTATCTAGTATTTTCATTGAATTTCCGCAATAGCAGACATCTTATTTATTTAGACCTTAATCAATTTTATTGATAAAGTAATCATTGTATTTACTCTTGTCAAATGTAAATAAGGTTTTTGAGATAGGCTCATCTGTTTTAAAAGAATTAACGGTTAATGTAGTTTTTGTACCGTTTTTACCTACTTCTATAAGATTGTATATGTGTTTTGTCGTAGCATCAATTCCTAAAAGTACATGTTTAATTTCAGAATTGGTATCAATAGGATTTAACTTTACATACTGAATTTTTCTACCTTTTACAGTTTGAATAATATCCATTTTGTAGGTGTAGCCTTCTTCATAAAACGATAACATTTTACTTGGAGTTATTGTTCCTTCATCTTCAGTGTTATTAGAGGAAATAGTAACTTCTTCATCTTCTGGGCTTATGGTGTAAAGCGTTTTACCATCGAAAATTCGTGTAATACCAAGAATATTAAGTTTGTATTTTTCACCTTCAATAACAACATCACCACGTGTTTCTTGATTTATATTTTCACTTACGTTATTTAAAACGTATTTAAAGTCTAGACTTATATTTTTGTAAGCTTTTATTTTATTGCTAACTTCAGTTAGCAATACTTCAGCTTTCGAGTCGTTTTGTCCGAAACCTGTTAATCCAAATGTTAAAAATGCAATTATAAATAGTTGTTTCATGATATCTATGTCTGTAATATTATTATTTTTCGTTCTCTAATAATTGATCCAAAGCTATTAAATCTGGCACTAAAACCTGTCTTGCCTTGCTACCTTCAAAAGAACCTACAATTCCTGCAGCCTCTAATTGATCTATTATTCGTCCCGCTCTATTGTAGCCTAGTTTCAACTTGCGTTGTAAGAGCGAGGCAGATCCTTGTTGTGCTGTAACAATAATTTCTGCTGCTTCTCGGAACAATTTATCTCTATCTGAAATATCTATATCAAGATTTGTGCCACCTTCTTCACCAACATATTCCGGTAATAAATGAGCGTCTGGATATGCTTTTTGCGAACCAATAAATTCAGTAATTTTTTCTACTTCTGGGGTATCCACAAAGGCACATTGTAAACGTATCAGGTCATTACCCTGTGTATAAAGCATATCACCACGACCAATTAACTGATCTGCTCCGGCACCGTCTAAAATGGTTCTTGAATCAATTTTACTTGTCACTCTAAAGGCAATACGCGCTGGGAAGTTGGCTTTTATAATACCAGTAATTACATTCACCGAAGGGCGCTGTGTTGCTATAATAAGATGAATACCAATAGCTCTAGCTAATTGCGCTAATCTTGCAATTGGTGTTTCTACTTCCTTACCAGCAGTCATAATAAGATCAGCGAACTCATCGACCACTAATACAATGTATGGTAAGAACTGATGTCCATCATTAGGGTTAAGCTTACGTGCTTTAAATTTTGCATTGTATTCTGAAATATTTCTACAAAATGCATTTTTAAGCATTTCATAGCGGTTATCCATTTCTATACAAAGTGAGTTGAGCGTATTAATTACTTTGGTGTTATCTGTAATTATAGCATCTTCACTGTCTGGTAACTTGGCAAGATAGTGACGCTCAATTTTATTAAATAGTGTAAGCTCTACCTTCTTAGGGTCTACCAACACAAATTTTACTTCAGCTGGATGTTTTTTATAAAGTAAAGAGGTTAAAACAGCATTTAAACCTACCGACTTACCTTGTCCTGTGGCACCAGCCATAAGTAAATGCGGCATTTTTGCTAAATCAACTACAAAGGTTTCATTGCTAATAGTTTTTCCAAAAGCAATTGGCAATTGCATTTTAGACTGTTGAAATTTTTGTGATGCGACAACAGAACGCATAGACACAATAGTCGACTTTTTATTTGGTACTTCAATTCCAATTGTACCTTTACCAGGGATTGGAGCAATAATCCTAATGCCTAAAGCAGCTAGCGATAAGGCAATATCATCTTCTAAGTTTTTAATCTTCGAAATTCGAATTCCAGCATCCGGAACTATTTCGTAAAGCGTTACTGTAGGTCCTATTGTAGCCTTTATACTGCTTATCCCAATTTTATAATTAAGTAAGGTTTCAACTATTCGGTTTTTGTTTTCTTCAAGTTCTTCTTGATCTATAGAAATGCCTTCATTGTTATACTTTTTTAATAAATCTAAAGGTGGAAACTGATAATTACTTAATTCTAGTGTAGGATCAAATTGACCAAAGTCTTTCACAAGTTTATCTGCTAAATTATCAGATTCGGACTTTTCTTCTTTGGCGGTTTCAACCTCCATTTTTAATTCTTGTTCTTCAATTTGGGCTTCGTTCTCACTAATACCCACCTCCATTTTTACATCACTAGTTTTAGGATCTGGTTTGGAATGGTTGCTAATTGTAGGTTCTGAATTCTCAAGAGTAATTTCGAAAGCAGATTTAATGGCTTCGGCTTCTTCTGTTAAGCTATTATCAATGATAACACTGAGCTCTTCATCTTCTGTAGTGTTAATCGTATTCTCCTTAAAATCCTTTTTAGCACTTTTAAATAACCTCACGAAAGAATCTCCAGTAACTTTAAAACGAAGCGCTAGATAAGCTATTAATCCAAAAAGGAGTAGGAGTGATGTGCCAATTTTACCAATATAGTCCTGAAAGAAATGATTCATTTCAAAACCAATAGTGCCACCAAGTATATTGTATTTGTGCGTAAAAAAGCCAAAGAAAATAGAAAGCCAAATGACAATCAAGGTTCCCCAAATCCAATGTCTTCTTAGCTTTCCTTTTTTAAGGTTAAGAGCAGTATAAACACCTGAAAGAAAAATTAAGCCTGAAAATATAAATGATGGAATACCAAAACCTTTAGTTATGAAAAATTCGCTAACCCAAGCACCTAATTGGCTCGCCCAATTCTTATAAGCATCTGAGCGTTCAGGAAAATTACTTAAGACACTCTGATCTTCCTTACCGGTAAATATGAACGATAAAAATGAAATAAATAATAGAACACCTAAAATGATCAGTAAACTTCCGAATACAAGCTTCTGTTGATTAGATAATTTTAATGAAGGTCTGTTTAGTTTAGCCTTCGGTTTATGTTTTGCTTTTGTAGCGTGTTTTTTTTTGGTTGCCTTTTTCGCCATAATTATGTTCCGAAAATACGGAACTTCCTCATTTATTTATATTTTTTTGCTTGCTTAGAAATTCCATTAACATAGTCTTCAATGATATGAAGTTTTTCTGAAAGTTCCGAGCCTAAAAAGCCTTTTATGTCATCATTGGTAATGGTGTTATTATAATAGGCCAGATATTGACTAGCTAAAGGCAAGTAAGACCAATGCCATTTTTCAAGTTTATAGCCTGTTCTTCCTGTTGATTTATCAGTGTATACTTGATAGAATCCGAAGCGATTTGCATTTGCTACTAACCATTTATATTCAACTAATCTTTTTCCGTTGTTAAAATACGAATTATTTAGACTATTCAAATCAATATCAGTTCCCCAATGATGTCTTGATGATGCAGGCATAGAACTGTAATCTAAAATTTTCTTTGCACGTCTGAGCGGATCGAGCGCTGCATGCTTTTGCCATTTACGCTCCCAAATGGCTTTTTGCTCAATAAAACTACGTGTGCCAGAAATAATATTAAAACTGATCCCATCTTTTTTAGCTGCTTTGGCCAATTCTAAGAATGCTTCGAATGTCGCTTTTTTAAGATAAATAGTTTTGGTTGCATATTTTGAATCAACCATTACAAATGTTGAATCCTTTTTGTAATCAAATTTACCTAGTACGAAATCTTTTGAAATCTGAAGTGTTTCAACTTTCTGAAAGCGGATACTATCACTCTTTTCAGCTGCTATATTGCTTGCATTTAAAGTATTTTTTTTAACACAGCTAAATACAATAAAACAAAAACACCATAATAGTAGTTGTACTCTCATTTCATTAAATTGATTAATTAATAAGTCTAACGCTGATACCTTTAATTTGGTATTAAAAAATTTTCGGTATATATATAAGTCCAGCGATTATGGTTGCAACGATGGAAGCAATAAAAACTGCACCAGCAGCAACATCCTTAATAAGACCTATTTTTGGATGATGATCTGGATGAATAAAATCAGCGATGTACTCAACGGCTGTATTTACTCCTTCTACACTCATAACTAATCCAATCATGGTAATCTGAGCGATCCATTCAGTTTTGGAAATACTAAAATAAAATCCAGCTATGGTTATGGCAATGGCAATAAATAGCTGGATTTTAATACTTGATTCTGTCTTTATAAGTACCAGCATGCCTTGGAAGGCATAGCCAACACTTTTTAATCTATTAACTAGGAGTGATTCTTTTTTCTGCATTAAATTAAGAAAGACTTGCTATAGCACTTTCATAATCAGGTTCATCTGCAATTTCAGACACTTGTTCTGTATGTAAAACAGTACCATCTTTATCTAACACTATAATACAGCGAGATAGTAAGGTTTCGAATGCGCCTGTTGTAAAGGCTAAGCCATAATCTTTACCAAATTGCCCAGTTTTATAGTCGGAATAACTTTCGACATTGTCAATGCCTTCTGCACCACAGAAACGTGCCATTGCAAATGGTAGATCTTTTGAAATACATAAGACTTTAGTGTTTTTCAGAGAACTCGCTTTTTCATTAAATGTTCTAACGGACTGCGCACACGTGCCTGTATCGACACTAGGAAAAATATTTAAAACTAGTCTGGATCCTTCAAAATCTCTATTTGTTTTATCAGTTAAATCTGTTGCAGTCAATTTAAAATCAGGAGCTTTACTACCTACTTTAGGTAAGTCTCCAGCGGTCTCAACTGGTGCACCACCGAGCGTTACGTTTGCCATAATAATTTTTGTTTTTTATGCCATAAAGTTAATCATTACGCTGCTTTAAATTGCTAAAGAAATGATAATGTTTATCGCAACTCAGCCCCAAGTTTACCTTCAAAATTGGCTTGTAACTTGGACATGATTTTATCGATTTGTTTGTCATTCAACGTTTTATGCTCATCTTGTAGGGTAAAGCTTACTGCATAGCTCTTTTTACCTTCAGGAAGATTTTTGCCTTCATACACATCAAACAAATTTACATTTTTAAGTAATTGCTTTTCAGTTTGTTTAGCGATGGTATGAATCTCTTCAAAGGATACATTATGGTCTAAGAGTAAAGCAAAATCTCGTCGAACTTCCGGATACTTCGGTATCTCTGAAAACTTAATCTTATTATGTTGCGCCATTTCTAAGACATTGTCCCAGTTAAAATCTGCAAATAACACATTTTGAGTTATACCAAAATGTTTTAAAATAGATTTTTTCACTAATCCAAAATCAACCAATTTCTTTTTACCTAATGAGAGACTCATGCCTTCATTAATAACATCAGATTTTGTTGGTGATGACTTTAAACGCTTCAAACCTAAACGTTGCAGTACTGCTTCAACAGTTCCTTTTAAGAAGAAAAAATCACTTGGATTAGTAGCACTGTTCCAACGTTCTTCAGATTTATTTCCTGTAACAAATAAGGATAAATGTTTTTGCTCTTCTCTATTCTTTGAATATTGGTGATAGGTTTTTCCAAATTCAAAAAGTTTCAGATCATTTCTTTTACGATTAATATTGTGAGAAACAGATTCTAATCCTGAAAAAAGAAGCGATTGACGCATCACTTCTAAGTCATTACTCAGTGGATTTATCATTTTTATATTATGCTCTTCATTCAGATCCGAACTCAATTCTACATATTTTGGAGATGTCAAGGAATTTGCCATGATTTCATAAAATCCTTGCGAAGCTAGTTGAGTGCCAATGACATTCTGTAGTTTGTAATCTTCAAAACGGGATGAATTAGAGATCGATGCATTTAATTTTTCTGTGGTGCCCACATTGTTATAACCATAGACTCTTAAGATTTCTTCAATAATATCGGCTTCGCGTTGAACATCGTTTCTATAGGCAGGAACCGTAAGCCCTAGTCCTGTTTCAGTAACATTATTTACCTTAATCTCTAATGAGGTTAATATGCTTTTGATGGTTTCTCTAGGTATTTCCTCTCCAATGAGCTTTTTAGCATTGTCAAAACTTAATCGAACTTCAAAGTCTTTAATCTTGTTAGGATAAGAATCTGAAATATCGCTTGTTATTTCACCACCGGCAATTTCAGTAATTAATAAAGCTGCGCGTTTAAGGGCGTATTCAGTAATATTAGGATCGATGCCTCTCTCAAATCTAAATGATGCGTCAGTGTTAAGACCATGACGTTTCGCTGTCTTTCGAATACTTACAGGGTCGAAATAGGCACTTTCTAAAAATATATTTTTTGTAGACTCTATGACGCCAGAATCAATACCGCCAAATACACCTGCGATACACATAGGTTTTTCACCATCACATATCATTAAGTCATCTTCATGCAATTCTCTAACAACATCATCTAAGGTGGTGAATTTCGTACCAGCTCTACAGGTTCTAACTTCAACTTTATTGCCTGAAATTTTGTTAGCATCAAATGCATGTAGTGGCTGACCTAATTCATGTAATACATAATTACTAATGTCTACAATATTGTTTATAGGAGATAGGCCTATAGATTTTAATCGGTGCTGTAACCAACTCGGAGAAGGTGCTACCTTAACACCAGAAATAGTGACACCACAGTAACGCGGGCACTTGTCTTTATCGATAACATCTACATCAATTTTGAGTGATCTGGCATCGACATGATAAGACATTACCGATGGAGTAATAAGTTCTAGAGGTAATTCTTTTTGTAATAAACCGGCTTTAAGATCTCTTGCCACCCCAAAATGACTCATAGCATCTGCACGATTTGGAGTTAGACCGATTTCAAAAATGTCATCGTTTTCAATTTCAAAAACTTCAGAAGCAGCAGTCCCAACGTTTAAGGATTCATCAAGCACCATAATACCGTCATGTGATTCACCAAGTCCTAACTCGTCCTCGGCACAAATCATACCATGGCTTTCTTCACCTCTAATTTTTCCTTTCTTAATTTTCCATGCTTCTCCTTCTGGAGTATAAAGCGTTGTGCCTATAGTTGCCACTGGGACTTTTTGTCCTGCAGCTACATTTGGTGCTCCACATACGATTTGAACAGGATCATCGTCACCAATATCTACAGTGGTTACTTTTAAACGATCGGCATTAGGGTGTTGTTCGCAAGTTAGGACCTCACCAACAACAATGCCTTTGAGTCCACCTTTTACAGATTCGTATGGTGTTATGCCTTCTATTTCTAAGCCAAGATCTGTTAGTAATTTACCAGTTTTCTCAGCGTCCCAATCTATCTTTATAAACTGCTTTAGCCAGTTGTATGATATCTTCATCTATTTAAATTTACGTGACCGCTTATTGATAATCAATTTAATTATATTGGTTGGTGTCGGTCATTGCATACCAAATGCCCATTATGGGCTTCATTGTCTTAGTTCTATGAAGCCACAAAGATAAAAATACTTGCCTCTATATGAAATGCATACTTTGCTTTTTTATATAAGGTATTTGTTGTTATTTCGAATATTATAAAAATTCATTTCATATGCGCTATCTATTTGCTTTTCTCATGATCCTGTCTGCCTTTTCTTGTAAGAATGAATCTAAAAATGAGATTGAAAAATCAAACACACTTAAGGTTGGGACATATTTAGGTGTCTTAAGCATTCAAGATGGCGAGCTTTTGCCCTTTAATTTTGAAGTTAAATCAGATAAAAGGTTAAAAATAATAAATGCAGAAGAGGTTATAGAGGTTGATGATATTGAATACAGAAACGATTCGGTATTTATTACAACTCCGGTCTTTGAAGGGTATTTAGCGGCAACTTTTATTGATGATAATTTGAAAGGTAGTTTCATAATAGAAAGTTTAGATCGTGTTGTTCCTTTTTTTGCTGAATATGGACCAACAGAACGATTTGCAGTGAGTAAATTTCAGCCAACTCAAAATGCTACTGGTGTCTGGGAAACGGTTTTTAGTCAGGGTGTCGAAGGAGGCGAATATATTGCTAAAGGTATATTCAAGCAAGATGGTCATTATGTTACTGGGACCTTTAGAACTACCACAGGGGATTACCGATATCTACAAGGTATTATGGACGGTGATACGATGAAGTTATCGACTTTCGACGGTGCTCATGCCTTCTTATTTACGGCTAAGGTAACTGATTCTGTAATGGCAGGTACATTTTATTCTGGTAATCATTGGAAAGAGCCTTTTTTTGCAAAGCGTAACGAAAATTATGAGTTGCCTAGTGCTAATGAATTAACATATTTAAAAGAAGGTTATGACACTATAGATTTTACATTCCCTAATACCTCTGATAAATTGGTTTCTATTAAAGACAACCACTATAAGAATAAGGTTATTATTGTTCAGATCATGGGTACATGGTGTCCAAATTGCCTTGATGAGAGTAAATATTATTCAGAATTCTATAAGAATAATAAGACTGACGATCTTGAGTTTATAGCGTTAGCTTTTGAATATGCCAAGGATAAAGAAACCGCATTTAGCCGTATTGATAGATTACAGTCTAAATTAGGTATTGAGTATCCAGTACTTTTAGCACAATATGGTACCTCTGACAAAGCAAAGGCTCAAGAAAAATTACCAATGCTCAATCATGTCTTATCTTATCCAACATCTATTTTTATTGATAAAAAAGGTAGGGTTAGAAAAATACATACAGGATTTAATGGGCCTGCAACTGGCGACAAGTATACTGAGTTTAAAGCTGAGTTTGAGAGCTTTGTTTCAGAGCTTTTAAGCGAATAATCTTTAAGAAAACGTTCTCGTAAATTTTAGGCTTAACTTGAGCTTAAAAATGTACAATTGAATAATTTTGCTTCTATAATAATATGAAATGAAGCATGTTTTAAACGTGAAATTGGTTGTATTTGTTTTACTAATACTGCCTCTTATATTATTTGGGCAGATAAATGAAAGCGATTCATTAAAAATTAAAGCTGATTTGTCAGTTACTGGCTTTTGGCAAGGTGGCAATGTGGAAACTTTAATTTTTAGAGCCAAATCTGGGATCTCCTATAGACCTTGGAAAAAGTGGGTGTTTAAGACTCAAAACTCATACGTATATCAAGCTTTTGATCAAGAAAAAGCAGATGCTGATTTCTTAAGTCTCAACTTTCTGTATTTTAACCCTGAAAAGCGTTTATATCCGCAAGTATTAGGTTTTTTAAGTACTAACTTTAGACGTGAAATTAGCTCACGTTCATTAATTGGTGCTGGTTTTACTTGGCAAGCGTATATAAAGGGTAAAGATTGGTTAAAATTTTCGCTTACTAGCGAGTACGAGCAAACTAATTTTGATAATACTGATTTTAATATTGATGCCTATGACGGTAATAACGATATTAACACCTTTAGAGTTACAGTTTGGGTCAATGGTAAATACCATCTTTTTAAAGATAAGATCATTCTTAGTCATGAAAGCTATATTCAGCCCTCATTAGAAGAAAGTGATAATTATAGATGGCGAGCCGATTTTGGGCTTGAATTCCCTATTTGGAAGTTCCTCAATTTTAAGATCAACTATTTGCACACTTTTGAGAATATTGTGGTTTCTGAGCAAGAACGCGAAGATCAATTCTTAACTTTTGGGCTTACTGTAAAGAGTTATTAATATACCTATCGATTGACGTTAGCTGTTAGAATTTTACCGAATATTGAATAACGATTCTTAAAAACGCTTTAAAAATTTGCGTCTAATTATTTGGTAAACAATTCATTAATGATAGCCCATTCGGTCCACGAACCGTCGTAAACCTTTAAGTTTTTAGAATACGCTAAATTACTTGCGAGTAATACAATACACGCTGTTATGCCTGAGCCACAGCTAAAAACTAAGGGTTTATTACCTTTACATTTCTTATTAAAAAGTGCTTTAAGTGCTGTTTTTGATTTAAACTTACCTTCCTCTAGAACCTCTTGGTAGTGAATATTTATGGAGTTAGGAATATGGCCACTTTGTAATTCTATTCTGGGCTCCTTTTCGGTACCATTAAAGCGACCTTTTGATCGAGCATCTATAGTAAGAAAGTCTTGCGTCTTGCAATTACGAATCATCTGTTCATATAAAATGACAGCCTCTGCATTAAAATTAACTTTAAAGTTCCCATGCTTAAAAGTTGTTTCATAAGCTTTAACAGTAGCAAAACCGTTGGCCACCCAATCTGGCAGTCCGCCATTGAGTACGCTGATATTATCATGTCCCATTATATTAAATAGCCACCAAACTCTTGGGCTTGTGTAAATACCAGCATTGTCATAAACAACAATTTCAGAGTTTTTGTTTATACCTAACTTTTGGCATTGGTGCTGAAAGTATTCCGGATTTGGAACTGTATTAGGAAATGGACTTGTGGTATCTAAGAAAACGTTCTTAAGATCGAAGCGTCTCGCCCTTGGAATCATAATATTAGAACTTTCAAATACTTTTTTAGCTGCATTTTTTGAGATACTAGCATCTAAAATGATGAGGTTAGGATTGTTTAGATTTTCTTTAAGCCATGATTTAGAAACTAATGCTTTCAACTTCCTTTGAATTATAATGTGAATCTATTATTTATGTGGGGTCAATATGGTTAATCTATGTTTAATTAAATTATTTCTATAGCTTCTAATAAGGAAACTTCATAAATCTTTAAATTGTTATACAGAAGCTGCGGTTTTGGTAAAACATCTTCAACTTTAGTATAAGAATTAAAAGTGATCATTTTGTTGTATTTTAAATTTCTCAACTCAGCACAGGTGTCTTCATGTTTATAAATCGACGAAATGTTTGAAATACCTTTTAAATTTTGTCTTATGCATCTACTGTTTGTAATTTGGGTCATGGCTGTTCATGATTTGCTCTGCAATTTCGTGTAAATCTGTATTGAATCCTGTTTCATAAGTGTTGGTGTCTAGATCGACATGATAGATACTATTTAACCATATAAGACCACCTGTTTCTCGAACTATATTGCCTTGATGTCCTTTTGGATCAGTAAAAATAGAAGTTTCTCGTGGCCCAAACATATTAATATTATCTAGCAATAAGCCGTCAATATTCATTTGTGCTAAATTAAAGGTTGCCAATCCAGTTGGGATAGTAAATATTTTGGTAGATGGAAATTCGAAACGCAATTCGTCTACAATTTCGTTGTGTATGATCTCAGTTATATAATAATCATAGCACTCTTGTATTGAGTTGAACCCATTATCTATTGCAAATGTATTCCAATCAGGTCGAGTACCATTTGGATCTCCATTAGGAAAGTCAAAAGGTGATAATGATATGAAAATAGTTATGTCTGGATTGTTTTGTAATGCATATTCTATCCAAGCGTGATGGCCTTCAATTCGATTGATAGAGTCGTGTCCAAAAGTCATCCCAAAGTATTCAATATTACCTGTGTCGAGTGCAGATTTTATCTCTTGATGTTCTGTGCTGGTGGAATCGTTCCAAAAATTGATAGGTCTTCCGTTTTCGCCTCCACGAAAAACTGTAGTGCTGTTATGATTTACAAAACCAGCATCAATTGCCATGACATTAAGTTTTTCTGCATAAGGTCTAAAAAAGCTGTTACCAATGAGAAGCATATTATACCCTCGTGTTTCCATAGGTTTAGGCGTTTGTTCTTCCTTACTACAAGTCAGAAATAAAACCATTACGACAGCTATTAAGAATTTAAATTTTCTCATGTTATTTACTTTTCTTTTTTAGACTGGTATTTTTTTAATTGGTTTAATAATAGATAAACGGCATTATGCGCAGTTCTGCTGTAGACTTTAATTTAATCTATTGAAGAAATTATAAAAGCAAAGAAAATGGGGTAATAGGAGTTGACCAAGTATCTATGTTTAACTTCAAAGCTGCTAAATAAATATACTTTTGTTTTAATATCATTGCTCAGTCATTCAATTCTTGATGATTTTATCATTCCAAGACTTTATTTAGACCAAAGTTCAGTTTATAAATTAAGAATAACCTTTTAATAAAACGAATACAAATATGTGTTTTGGTGTCTTTTTGAGGGATCACGAAACAATCGTCTGAAGTAATGAACCAATTTTTTTTGCATTTTCTAAATGGTTTAGATTTAAGTTTAAAATTAGTTACTTTAATGTAATTGTTGTTAACCATAACATTTAAAAAGCCAAATGAATTCAGTCTATGTTGTAATTCCTCTAAGGTAAAAATTGAAGGGTTCTTAATCGTAGTTATGTTATTAAAATCTTTTTTGCTGTAATAATTTGGTTTGCCGTGTTGGGGACTTCCTAGAGCCTTATTAATAAAATCGTCTATAACCTTATTTAATTTTGAAGAGGCCAATTTTGCCTTTTCAAATTCAGTATCTCTTAAGTTTTTGGTATCAATTATTATTGATTCTGACAATAAAATAGGTCCGTGATCTACTTCCTTTGTCATGTAATGATAAGAATAGCCTGTTTCATTTTCTTTATTATATAGCGTCCAAGGGGTTACAAGCCAACCTCTATAATTTGGTAATATACCATTATGATGATTTAAAACAGAAGTAAAAATGTTAAGTAATTCAACACTAAATATTTGATCACAGCCAAAAGAAAATGCATAATCTGGCTTAATTTTCGATTTTAAAAAATCAATAAATTTTGGATGATTAATATTGTTATTTTCTGGAATTATTATTTCTACCCCTCTAAAAGTGCATAATGTTTGAATATTCCATAATAATTTTCGAGCTAATGGTGATTGATTTAGACTTGTATCACAAATAAGTAAAACCTTAATTTTATTTTTTTTTAGCGCAATACGAATTGTTTCATTAACTAAAATGATACTTTTTATATTACTATAATTAGCAAAAATGACAACAGATTTATTTGAGTTAAGAAGCATTAATTAGGGTCAATTGTTTAACAACCGCCTCAGCTATGATTTTGTTGCCAGCTGATTAGGGAGAGGTTAGAAGATACATGGAAATGAATTTACATAAAGTTTGTTTCATTCTCATTATTAATATTATCCTTTAGCTGTATAAATTTAGTAAATGTACCTCACGGATTTGTGAATCAATTGTTATAGAAAATGTCCCCCGGGCTTTTTTCATATGCTAAGATAGTCAATTGTAATGAAATCCAATTAGAAATTTAACTGCGATGCACCATACATGTTATGGTTATTTCCTTGATAATTATTGTTTAAAATGTATTGCTTAAGTTAAGCTTAAGAAAGTAGTTATTTCGTGTTCTTGACTAATAATCCAATCTAATATTGAATCTTTATTAGTTATATAATCCTTAAAACTGAGTTTTATTTCTTTGTACCAGTTCTTAGTAAGGCATCAGATCATCAATCTGAAGAAGTATAATGGTATTATTCTTAAATACAATCATCGATTAGCAAAAATAGTTTTATCGCATTATAAATTACTGCTAAAGGCTCAATGTAATTGTTCGTTACGGGTTTTAAGTTACTATATTTCGATCAAGCACTCACGCTAATATTGCCTGATGGATTCGGACACAGGCGCATCCGTTGTAATTACAGTTGTGCTTTGATAGGGTTAGTTTTTTATCCACTCAATTGCATTTGCAGACATTCTTTTGTAATCGTGACCGACATTCTTTATAGTATCTAAAGACCAATTGAAAGTCCAATTATTCTTATTTTTCAATTTCTTGTTTGCATTGAAAAAGGTTGTTCCACGCTCCAGCCTGTGTACTCCTTGTTCCATTGCCAAATCAGTTCTTCTAAATGTTCCTAAACTTGGATCATTATCTAATTCGCCCAATAAAATTACTAATCGCTTTTTATAAGCTTCTTGTAAATCTACATCTGTATTTTTAATCCCATAAGGAAATTCAAGTTTCTCATTTGGCAAACTGAAAAATCCAGAATTGGCAGAGATGGCTGTTCTTATTCTGGATTCTGGCATAAGCATTACCATTCTATGTACAAATTGTCCGCCAGCGGAATGTCCAAAAATATCGTAGTGTTCGTTTGTAATTTTGTTAACAGATTTAATATGGTCAAATATATTTTCAACCACCGCGTATGCCCATTCTCTTTTTGAGTTTTGAGTACCAAAAAAAGTAAATAAATTTCCCTCTTGATAATCGTTTGTTATGTATTTTGAAAATTTATTTTCGAATTCAGGAGCCACTATTAAAAGGTTATTTTCATCAGCTAATTTTACCCAAGCACTTAGATAGTCATCCGCATTTCGTCCACCACCGTGCATAACGAAAACAATTTTGTCTTCATTATTCCAACTTGCAGGTTTATAAGTCCAGACCTTAATTGATTTTCTCTTGCTATCTTTATATGCGTGCATAACAAAAAAGTCAATTCCGTTTTTAATTTTTTTGATTTCAGTTATTTCAGGTCCTTTAGGAAGTATATAGAGATATGTATAACCTACAACTGATAAAAGCAAAATGATAGAGAAGGAATATAAAATTATCTTTTTTAAAATTCTAAATGGTCTTTGCATGTAGTATTGTTTTTAGGGACTCAAATGTAATTCTCATTGATTATTAACCTAACTTTTTATTTCCGAATTGTTTGTTTTTAAGGATGAATTGTTGTTTAGAACAGCACCTAAAGGCGATTATGTATATTTTGAAGGACTAAGCTAAAGCAATTTGAAAAAGCGCTGGGACCATGAATATTTCTTAAGGATGAGATTTGGCAGGAAGTGACAATGTCCTAACTTCAGCTGATCTTTAAGTGAATTATACATAATCGGATTTGTATACGAAAAGTAGCAGATATTAAGAGACTATTTTCTAACTTAGGCTATAACTTATTTAGTCAGAAAAGCAATTCGAGTTAGAACTCAAACTCCTATTATTTAGATGCTTTTTTATCTGAGGTATTATTTGAAGTTTCCACTTGAAAACTTTTCAAAATTTTTCTATTCGGCTATAGATGTCCTAAATCCTTCAATTAGACGTTCTAGTTCTTGTTTTGAATCTTTATTTCAAGCCAATAGAGAAAGAAGTGCTAATCATAGGCTTATAGCTAATAGGGCATGTCTTATAGGTTAATTTTCTTTAGAACATCCTCTTGTGTTATTTTTCTTATCACTACAAGCGCAATGACAAACAATGGAATAAAAATTAGAATAGGCCCTGCAGCCGCTATTATTTGTTCGTGAAGTGTCAGCTCAACAATAGGATCCATACCGTTATTTAAACCCGGGAGCAATCTAAAAAGAAAGAAAAAATTAATAAGTCCGTGTGTAATGGCGAGTGGGATTAACTTATTGGTTTTTAATAAGACTACACCAAAAAAGAATCCTATAAAAATTGCGTACAACGATTGACCTATTACTTGCGGAATATTTTCATTTATAGTTAGGTTTAGTAAATGTGAAGCACCAAACAATATAGCAGGAAAGAGTACTCCTAAAAAAATTCCTCTATTGTGTGAAATATATTTTTTCATGAAAACAGGTTGTAGGTAACCTCTAAATACGAACTCTTCTGCAAAGCCTACTGCTTGACAGGCAATAAGTAACAGCGTCATATTAGAAAAATCTATTGATGATAAATCCTTATTTATAAAACCCAAAGTACCTAGTAAGCATAAATAGAAAGGTATTAAATTAAGGTGTTTAAAAGACCATTTATATTTTAAACTAATCCCAGATAATGCTTTTTCGTTTAGTCTTGTTATAAGTAAAAGACTGATTGAAAAAATAAAAAACATCTTAAATGTTAATATTATATATTCAACTTGAAACGTGGAAAAGTCCTTCTCAGTAATTAATCTATCAAAAGGTAGTAACATTACACTACTTATGCCTACAAGTACTGCTATACCTGAATAGAATGGGCTTAAATTTTTAATCATATCTATATCTTGCCATTTATGATTTTTACATAGAGGACGATACAGTTTAATTTTCGTTACCTAGATTTTGGAAATATTGTATTGGCAACTAATTATTTCATCACAATCTTTTTAGATTTCTGATCGGTTAGGGCACATTTGCTTGTGTGGTTAGAGTTTTTAGATCATATAGCGCAAGTAATCCTAAGCTAATACCATAGGTAAGTATATGTGGTCGTTTTAATGCCGTTTATAAAGTATTAGCAGCTTTTAAATTTATTCATTTTCTATTTTTAATGGGATAATCCACAAATCATTTTCTTCGTCAATTGTTCCTCCAATTTCTTCAATAACAACTCGATCCGTCACAATTAGCCCTCTTTGGGCCATTTTATCAATATCATCAATACCGCCATCTAAGAAGTTTTGCCTCGTCCTGTGAATATTAAAACGATTAGAAAATTGTCTATCGAAAGTCTTTTCAATTCCATGCTTACCAATCATGAAGCCTATTAAACCTCCCCAAGTTGCAGTTGGATTATCAGAATCCCATCCTGCTAAAGTTCCGATTTGTATAGTTTTTTTTAAATCACCCTCTCCATAGAACAAGCTTACTAAACTAGATGCAAAGTTTATCCCTGCAGCAAAACAACCATTACAATACAAGTTTTTTGATGTTATATCATATCCATCTTTCTGTTGCACCTGATAACGGTAGTAAATTGAATCTCTGGTTTGTTCCCACGGTATGCCTGATTTGTATAATTTACGTGAATAATCAAACATCTTTGCCGGGTATGAGTTGTCAGGTAGTATTTTTCGTGCCTGATTAGCCATCCAGTGGATGCGCTCACTCATTGTCTTGTCAAGTTTTAATGAGGCTAGAGAATACATTGTGACATAAAATTTTGAAATGTATTCAGCTTCTCCGCGAGCAGTTGTTTTTATTGGAAGATCGGCGATTTTGATTGCAATATCTGCTCGTCCTGGGGCAAAAAATCCAAAGAGCTCGGTAGTCAATTGGGCATCGATCATATCATAATGTTCATTCCTCTCAGGACTTCCGGTTTCTGGTGGTAGAATACCTTGTCTCATCAGGTCAAATGCTTTTTGATTAGACACCCATAAATAGTTCTCTTCTTCTGCTTTTATATGTTTTAACCAACCCGCCCGAATATGTTGTGGAGTTAGGTTGCTTACCTTGTTTTCATACATCAGGTTTTGATACATGTATTCAATATCTGTATCATCGTCAGCACCCCATACCTCTGTGGTGTCTCTGAATACAAAATCAATAGTAGGCGAAAGGTCACTGGAAACACCCTGGCCCCAAATACTGGGTTGGTCGGGTTTACCCCAATCCTCACGGGTGTAGAAATCTCCGGTCTTTAATTCTCCGATATTACCAATCTTATCCATCTCAGTGACCAGACCTGTCCAGTTTGCAATACACTTACCCAACCAAAAGCCGTATAATTGATTTTGGTAGTCTTTACGGGAAATAATAATATTATCCTTCTTTTCTTTAATAGAAATTTCAGTAGCCTGATTCTCCTTGATTTCAGTCTTACATGAACAGAAGGCGAGTATACAAAATGCTATTCTAAAATGGGTTTTCATAATTGCTATTAACACTGCGATGATGCACAT
Source organism: Winogradskyella sp. (assembly GCF_013213975.1). Lineage (GTDB taxonomy): Bacteria > Bacteroidota > Bacteroidia > Flavobacteriales > Flavobacteriaceae > Winogradskyella. Next base: position 20,054 of record NZ_JABSST010000024.1, on the reverse strand, counting down.
TTCTCAAAAGTAGGGAATCGTTGCGAAGCGACAATGTAACCTTAGTTCACCTTTAGGTGAATTGTACATCAACGCTCTTCTATACGCAGAACTATATTTCTGATGAAAAGATACTAAATTCGTTAGCATTGATTTGGATAGATATTAGATATTTTAAGGATTTGATTCAAATTATTGCTAAACGATTAAGTGGCTTAGCTATTGCTAATCAATGGACTTATTAGATTAGGAATTCTAAAATTAACCAAATTACTGTTAACCGATGATGTTGCACGCTTTGGTTCTAAGTCCGTTGAAAGCGATATACTGAATTTCAGCTTTTATAATTATTTGGTTTAACCCTAAAGAAGATAACACATCTAGTTTAAGATGCATTGTCTGGACAGAAGTGCATAGTAAACTTAGTCTTTGGTTAATTGTTAGCGTCGGTGAATATAAGCGGTCGTTTTCATGTATTTGATGAAATGTTACATACCCTTGCTTATTATCTCAATCCATCTAGGTCATAACGTGACACAAAACTCCAAATCAATTCAGAAGCATTTTGATTTTGGAACGTTGAATTAAACCAAACATGGTCTCCTCCTATGTATTTGTAATGTTCAACAGAAACTAAGTTATCTCCTTGGTTATAAACAGAATGCTCAATTGTCATTCCGCTGCTGTTATCTGAGCTTGTAATAGGGGTTGTGATGGTATTATTGAAATTAATCCAATGGTTTAATATACTTTGTGTAGAATTATAATAATTATTTCCATTATACGGAATAACACTATCAGCGGTCCCATGAAGATGGAGCACTGGCAGTGGATGACTCGTATTACCAATACAATCCAACATGGTTCCAGAAACAGATGCAACAGCAGCTATTAATTCACTATTGTAATTTGCAAGTCCATAGGCCATCATACCACCATTTGAATATCCTGCCGCGTAAACCCTTCTTAAATCTACATTGTACTGTGTTGAAATTTGGTTGATCAAAACTTCCACAAATCCAAAATCATCAGCCTCGCTTTTATTATCTTCTCCTACAGGACAAGGATTCCAATCAGAAAAACCCTCAGAACAACTACCTTGTGGGTATGCCAAAATAAACACGTTTGATTCAGCTAATGAACGCATATCAGCTTCTTCCATGAATTCACTTGCACTTCCTCCAAATCCATGGAAATTTAGCATTAATGGTACAGAGGTCGTACCATCGTATGAGTTAGGTACATATAATACATACTCTCTATTTAATCCGTCATGAAAAATGGTTTGGGCATTTAAATTTGAATAACATGTTTCTTTAGTGTTAGTACTGCCGTCCTCTTTTTTGCATCCAGCTAAAAAAAATACAGCAGTGATAAAACTGAAAATTAACTTATTGGTCATAATCAAATTATTTAAATTGTGCATACGGAATCAGTATAGCTGACCGTTGCTGGTTTATATACGGGTTTAAGCTCGTCATTAATTTTAGTTTTATCTTTTTCGAAGATACTGTCATTGGGTATATTTTAAGAAAAAACTGATAGGAAGGTAATAATAAAAACGTAAAAATTATTTTAATAACATTATTTAATTCGCGTTTACCAACGTATTTGTTTATGCTTTTGTTGTGTGTTAAAATACTAAAGTGAACAAATAAATGACAGTTATAAATTTAGTAAGAACTTTCGAAAGTAGACAGATGGTTTCAATGCATCATGCGCGTTTTACGATAAGCTACTTTTTACAAATATATAATCAATGGTAATTCAGGTCTTAAATCAAACGATTTTCCTTGGATATCGTTATCAAAATGAAGTTCCATTAAATGCTCTTCACCATCTTTAACTGTCAAATTTTCAATTCCGTTTACTGCTTGAATTGTTTCTGTATTTAAGTTTAAATTTCTTGAAGTAATAATAATTTCAGTTATTTTTTGTGATCCATTAGGATGCTTATAAAATTCTCTCCAAATGGCGTGTTCTTCAGGAATATTCTTTAAATCAGATAATGTTTCAAATTTTTCGTATTCCATTTCTGGATAAACAACAAAAATTGAGGGTTCTTTAAGCTCTTTTTTTGAATTTTTAGCTGAATATATATTCATGTTTTTATCCATCCAATCTTGATGATAACTTATTTTTTCAAAAGGGATGTTATCTATGTTATAATCTTTAACTTTTAGAGCAAGGCTAAATGGTGAAGCCCCATTTTTTTCAAAGTTTGCTCTTTTTGTAAAATCTAAATCTTGATTTTTTTTATTGTTTTCAATTAGTTCATTTTGGTCATAAACAAAAATTAATTCGAGATAGCTATTTAGAAAACGAAAATACCTGCCGGAAGTGCCTTGGCCTTCGTGAATTGCTGAAAGAGAATCCGGTACAGAAGTAAATCCAATTTCTGTTAATCGTTTTTTTGCCTGTGTGGAATTTTTAGTCCAAATATTAAAATGGTCAAGTTGTAAATCAGTTGAAAGTCTTTCACTTCTTTCATATGGTTTCACGTCAGTCTTATTGTCTATACAAGCCGATAAGCTAAATAGAAAAGCTAAAATTGTAATATTGTAACGTATTTTCATTTTAATGTTTGCCTTTGGCGAATATGTTATCGTGCCCTAATAAACACAGTTCTGTATTGTGATTTGAAAAATAATAAATATGTTGGCAATGATTTGGATAAAGAATATTTAATTTAGGTGTGCATCTAAATCATCGGGCATTTTAAACTTTTTTGAGGCTAATACTAAGCTGTCTTTACTCATAACTCAAAACTCTTTGATCTTTACATAAACGCTGTTGTTTATTTATGTTTTTGACATATATTAACCAATACATAGGGTATTGCTTATGAGTATTGTTGCTTCAGGGTGTTGTCAGATGTTGTTGTGGTCACTAAAAAACGCAATTGCTTTTGGTTGAGTTTTCAAATTTTCAATAAATTTTTCTCGCTCATTTAAATTCATCGTTGGTGCTTGAGTTTGATAAAAGCGAATTGAACCATCTTTTTGAGGAGCAACCAAAATCAAACGTCCAACTCTTAAATCAAAAATCCGTGCATTTACAATACTATATGCGTTTTTGTCTGCTAATTGAATTGCAACCCAATCAACTCTGCTTTTACTTGATTTATTTAAACTCCCTTGTGCTAAATAATGTGGGTGATTTCTTGAAGTTGCTATAACAGGGTTTTCAGTTTTCAAGCTGTCTGCTATGGTCAAAATGGTAAAGTAGGTTATGTATTCATCAGTTATAGTTTTGAATAGATGCTCACTATGTTCTCCTCTACCAATTATGACTGTGTGTCCGATGATTTTTTTTACCACCAATTTCTGTTTCAATCGAACTATTCCCATTGCCAGGAGATTCATATTCCGGTGTTGGAAATGGCGAAGTAAAAAAAGGGAAGTCTAACGACGTTAGGGCATCAATATAACCGATTTCCATTTCAAGAGTTTTTGTGTCCCAAGTGTCAGACGAATTAAAATCTAATGCTTGTTTTTTAGCTTTTTCTAAATTCCAGAATGGCTCTATAGCCAAATCGTTGTTATCTTTCTTTTTAGATTCAGAATTACAAGAAGCTAGCATTAGAATCAGTGCTATAAATATTGGAAAAAAGTTTGTCTTCATATTGTTTTTAAAAGAAGGGCTTCACGCAGTGAGTATGACGGCAAGTTACATAAAAATTGCTGAGATAAAATGGTTCGTTCCAAAGTGCATTTAGTCAATGCTATGTTAAGTTCATAGTTGCCAGCAGCATACTCCAAAAGCTCTTTTTTATCTTTAGGAGTGGGTGCGTATGTTTCGATAAAAATTTAGATGGAATTTTCAAATAGGTCAAATTCACTCTAGTCATGTAATAATTCTTGGTTTTTTTACTAATAGCTAAATTTTCTTAAGATTGTTAAATATTGCACACTATCCTGCCAAACGCAGTTTCACGTCATTAAACGGCCTAAGTGCATACTAAAAATGCAACAAAGAGCAAGGTTGAGATAATCAGTCTTTTGGGTCAAATTGTAAATTAAAGTGGTAAATATGTAACCATTAAGGCCTGTGTCGCAAATAAAACTATAAAAGGTATAAAAAGATAACCAATGACATCTCTAGCTTGTATTTTAATGCCTTTGCTCATTACCGGAAATATAATCAATAAAAAGAAGGGTTGTAGTAAGTTACTTAAACTTTCGCCATAAGCAACAGACATTGATGCTCTTGCTGTCATAGCTGTGACTTCGGCAGCCGGGAGGTTGGTCCCCAATTCCTGCACCATGGTAATAATACTTGGGCCAATAACGGCAAATTCGCCACCTGCCGATGGAATAGCAAAATTAATAACACCACCTGTGATATAAGATATAAACGCATAGCTCTTTGGTGAAGCAATAGACACTAGAACATTACTTATCGTTTCTCCTAACCCTGATGCCAGCATAATACCCATTATCCCTGCATAAAATGGATACTGAAACAACACTCCAGAAATATTACTACTGGCCCGTTTCATAGCAATACTGTAGCGCATAGGTGTCATGTGTAAGAGCATACCTAAAATCAGGAAAATAAATATCATGATATTAAGGTTGAGTTCAAAGCCATGATTATAAAAGTAATAGCCAATGTAGCTTACACCTAATAATGCCACTGTAATTTGTAACCAACCTGCATTATTAAGTAGGTCAGATAGTGCTCGAAAAGGAAGTTTATAGGATAAGGCTTCATCCTTGACTGAATCTTCCTCGTCGTATAGTGAGGTCTGTAAGTCCCTTAATTCCTTACCTTCGGTTATATTTGGTATAAGTAACCATATTAAAATAGGTGATACCACAACAAACAAACCAATCATTGCTAAATTTAAAATAGATCCTAGAGTAAAGTCTGTGGAAATGACATCAGTTAAAATACCTTTATCTATTAAGAAGTTGTTTTTAGTGTTTAATAGCAATGCTATAGAACTGGATAGTCCACAAACCCAGCCATTAAATGAAAAGTAAACGCAGGCCACTAAAAAGGGGTAGTGGATGCCTTTGATGCGCAACGCCAACTCTCTACCTAAAATGGCTGTTATAACCACCAAACCAAAGCTAATTAAAGATAGTAAAGCGCCTAAAGCTATAATGATTACATATACTTGAGTGGGCGTTCTAATTAGTCTAGCAACGTGGTCTATACCACTTTTTACTGGAGAGGACTGTGCAATGCAATAAGCTGTGATGATAATGAGGACAATCTGCATGCCAAAGGATAGTAAATCCCAAAAACCATTGTACCAGCCTTCTAAAATTGAAATAGGTTGACTATCTGTAAGACTTAAAGCTAAAATCCCAGTAAGCAATGTTAAAATTAGGGCAAACACATATGCACTTGGCATGAACTTGGTAAAACCGTCTGTAAATTTTTGTCCGAGTTTGGTGAGCATATATTTTTTAGGTTGGTGCGTCTAAGATAGTAGTTTTATGGAAATTGAGGTATGTGTCTCATTGTCTTAAGATTACGTTAATTAACACTACTGCTGGATTCTTTAACATGTCCCTAACAGTGCTGCTTTTAAAATCGGTCTAATTTGGTAGTACGGCTAATTAAAACAATATAATCATGAGAACAATAATTGCGAACGCTGTAATGTGCGTTTTACTCTTTGTGTCTTTAAAGGCTAGCGCGCAGCTCACTACACCGCGTGGTAGCCAAATGGCTTCAGTAATGCAACGCGTAGGTACAACAGATATTACTATTACCTATTCTAGACCTAGTGTTAATGGTCGCGAAGTATGGGGGAAATTAGTACCTTTTGGAATGAACAATCTAGGATTTGGAACCTCTACAGCATCCCCCTGGCGTGCTGGTGCCAATGAGAATACAACCATTACGTTTACACATGATGCTAAAGTTGAAGGTAAAGCCATTGCTGCTGGTACTTATGGGTTCCATGTTAATGTAAAGGACACGGACAATGCCACTATTATTTTATCCACAGATAAAGATGCTTGGGGAAGTTATTTCTACGATCCTGATAACGATGCACTAAGAGTAGATGTAAAGCTTAAAGATATAGATTACACTGAGTTACTCACCTTTGACTTTGATGAAGTAGATAAGACTTCTGCTTTGGCTGCTCTAAAGTGGGAAAAGAAGGCGATTCCGTTTAAAATTGAAGTGGATGTTACCAAGATTGTACTGGATGATATACGCTCACAATTTAAAGGATCGACAGGATTTACAAGTCAAAATTGGGAACAAGCTGCCAACTTTTCACTAAATAATGGAGGGGATTTGGATGAAGCACTTATTTGGATAAATTCGGCATTAGAAGGGCAGTTTTTCAGTCAGAAGACCTTTAACGGATTAGTTATAAAGGCGCAAATACTGCAAAAAAAAGGTGATTTAGGAGGATTTGGTTCTACAATGGATGAAGCCGCGAAGCTTGCAACACCAAATCAAATTAATAGCATGGGTTATGCTATGATTGCTGCAAAAGATTATGATAGAGCTTTAAAGTATTTTAATATGAATGTAAAGAGTGATCCTAATAATGCCAACTGGTATGATAGTTTGGGCGAAGCCTACAAAGCTAAAGGGAATCATAAAGTGGCTATTAAGCATTTTAAGAAGTCACTCTCTTTAAATCCTTCGGCTAATGTAAAAGCGAATTCGGAAAAGAACCTCAAAGAGTTAGGAGCCTTATAAAGATATTCATCAGCAGAAACATGCACAGTCGTGTTTTTAGAAAGGTCTGGTTGTTGTTGGTGCTAGGCCTTTTTTCTTTTAATTTTTTAATGTTGTTAGTAGGCTAGCAGTGGTGCTAAACTAACTTATGTAGTTCCAGATGTTACGATACTTACTCATCTGTTGGTAGGTATTTAGAATAACTTTGTTTTCAGGTAAAGCTAAAGTTGGATCTAACCTTAAAACCAACTTTGCATGGTAACGCGCGCATTCTAAAATATCTTTATCTTTAACAATATCTGCGATGCGTAGATTTAAAACACCACTTTGTTGTGTGCCCATAATGTCGCCAGGTCCCCGAAGTTTAAGATCGACTTCTGCAATTTCAAAACCATCACTAGATCTTACCATAGTTTCTAATCGTGTTTTACTATCGTTGCTTAACTTGTGTCCTGTCATTAAGATACAGTAACTTTGCTCTGCACCACGCCCAACTCGTCCACGAAGTTGATGCAATTGAGACAAACCAAAACGTTCAGCACTCTCAATGATCATTACAGAAGCATTAGGCACATTAACTCCAACCTCTATAACTGTAGTTGCCACCATGATATTGGTTTTACCATTAACAAAACGTTCCATTTCATATTCCTTGTCAGCGGCTTTCATTTTGCCATGTACAATTGAAATCTGATAATTCGGAGTTGGGAATTCTCGTGAAATACTTTCGTAGCCATCCATCAAATCTTTGTAATCCATTTTTTCACTCTCTTGGATTAAAGGATAAACGACATAAATTTGTCTCCCTTTAGCAATTTCATCTTTCATGAAACGAAAAACCTTAAGACGATTATTGTCATATCTATGGACCGTTTTTATAGGTTTTCTTCCAGCAGGTAATTCATCAATTACAGAAATGTCAAGATCACCATAAACAGACATTGCTAAGGTTCTCGGAATTGGTGTTGCAGTCATCACTAGGATGTGTGGAGGAGAGGTGTTTTTCTTCCATAATCTACTGCGTTGAGCAACTCCAAATCGGTGTTGCTCGTCAATAATTGCCAAACCTAAATTCTTAAATTTTACTTTATCTTCAAGTAGTGCATGCGTACCAATAAGGATCTGTAAGCTGCCATTTTCAAGATTTTCGTGAATTTCTTTACGTTCTGAAGTTTTACTTGATCCAGTTAGTATTGAAATGCTGATATTCATCGAATTACATAATTCATATAATCCATTGTAGTGCTGGACTGACAAAATTTCAGTAGGTGCCATTAAACAGCATTGAAAACCGTTGTCAAGTCCCATGAGCATTGACATAAAGGCTACAATAGTTTTACCAGAACCAACATCTCCTTGCAAAAGACGATTCATTTGCGCATTACTACCTAAATCAGACCTAATTTCTTTAAGAACACGCTTCTGTGCGTTGGTAAGCTCAAATGGTAAGTGGTCGTTATAGAAGGTGTTGAAATAGTCTCCGACTTTATCAAATGTAAAGCCTTTAATTTTTGATTTATGGATGAGGTTTTTAAGAATTAATTGTAATTGAATGTAGAATAATTCTTCAAATTTTAATCTGGATTGGGCTCTTGATAAGAGGCTTTGATTTTTTGGAAAATGGATATTAAAAAGTGCCTCTGATTTGGATAATAATTTTAATTCACCTCTAACCGATTTAGATAAGCTTTCTGTAAATTGTCCTTTGGTCTCCAAAAATAATTGTTGCACCATTTTTGTAATTACTCTATTGCTAATGCCTTTATTAGACAGCTTTTCAGTTGAAGGATAAATGGCTTGCATGGCAGAACGTAAATTGTTTTCATGTTCAGTTTGCAATTCCATCTCAGGATGTGGCATATTATATTTGCCGCTAAACCAATTGGTTCTGCCAAAAATAACATAGGTCTGACCAATTTTAATACTCTCACGAACCCATTTTTGACCTCTAAACCAAACAAGTTCCATAAGACCGGTGTCATCTCTAAAGTCTGCAACTAAGCGTTTACCACGTTTTTGAGCAACTTCCCTAAAACCTGTAATCTGACCAATAATTTGAACTTCGGCATTGTTAGGTTGTAACTCATTAATGCTGTAATACTTAGTGCGGTCTATATAGCGATTTGGAAATAGATTAATGAGATCTTGATAGGTGTGAATGCCTAGCTCAGAGCGCAATAAATCGGCTCTGTTAGGACCAACGCCTTTAAGATAATCAATAGGGGTTTGTAAATTCACGCTCATAGAGCGAATTTACCAAATTCCGACGAAGGTATAGTCTTGAATTTAATTTGTATTTAACTACTGTTCTCCTTTTAAGACTAGAAGTGGAACTCGACTCTCGAAGTCTGCCTTATCTACAGTATGATCTAAGGTAACATCACTCCATAGTTTTTCAAAAAAGCCACGTTTGCGTCTAAAAACACAGATAAGGTCTGGATTTATAACATGAATATATTCCAGTACTCCTTGATATAATGTGGCATTTTCGGAAGAATAATATTTAGAAGTTAAAATAGCTAGGTCTTTATCAAACATTAAGTCTTCAGGAAGGTATGATGGTGTTTTTACTTGTAAAAGCGTCATTTCTGCTTTAGTTTCTATAAGCATTTGTTCTAATGGTTTTAAAGACGCGCTTTCGTCTACTAAACCAGATTTTATGGCAGTTAAAACATTATTTAGTCCCTTGTACTCAAAATTTTCAGGAATTAAAAGTACTGGCATGTCTGTTTTCTTAACAATACTTCCCGATAGATTATCTAAGAATTTAGTGTCACTAGTTTTGGGAGTATTGGCCGAAGCAACAATTAAATCGACATTATAGTCTGCGCAAAATTCTTTGATGTAATCTAAGTTGTCACCTTCAAAGAATCTAAAGTTTATGGCAATGTCTTGTTGTTTTGCATGCGCCATGATGTCTTCTAAATGATCTTCTTCTTCGATTTCGTGAAGTTGGATACCGTAAATCATTTCTGCACCAACAGCCTTAGCATAGTCAATAGCATAAAGAATGGTTGCTTTTTTTTCTCTTAATGAGCTAATAGGAACTAAAAAGGTTTTCATGACCTTGATTTTTATAAATTTGTGCAAAAGTACTGTTAATGAAAGGTTTAAATATGATGGTTTTCTGTTAATTCGTTGAAGTGATTTTATTATTAGATAACTGTAAGTGTATGCTGTATTTGATGCATTAAAATTTGTACTTTGGCGTTATCCTTGTATTGTATTTAATATGAAAAATAGTCTTGTTGCTTTCATACTGCTTTCATTCGTTATCTCCTACGGCCAGCAAAGTAATATTGTAGATTTTCAACGTGTTGAAGCGCTATTGGTTTTTAATCAATTAGCGGTGGACAGTACAACTTATAATGCTTATGAGGTGGATTTTAAAATTTTAAAAGAAACCGATTCCATTTTTTTAGATGCAGTGAATATGGAATTTAAACATGTAGCACTCAATAATTCAGCTGTAATATTTAAAAATGATGGTGAAAAGCTTATTGTCTACAGTGATTTCGAAGCAGGTGAAGTCTCAAAACTGAGCTTTATTTTTAATAATGCACCAAAGAAGGCCATGTACTTTTTAGGTTGGGAAAATGAGGGTCGAAATCAAATTTGGACACAAGGTCAAGGGAAGTACACTAGTAATTGGTTGCCAAGTATTGATGATGTTAATGATAAGATTGAATTTGATTTAAAATTCGTCGCTCCAAGGCAGTATGAGGTCATTTCCAATGGAGTTCTCAAATCAAAAACAGATAACTTGGGCAATATTCTATGGGAATACGACATGCAGAAACCTATGTCCAGTTACTTAGTTGCTGTGGCATTAGGTCGTTATAATTCCATTACAGAGCATTCTGAAAGCGGCATGCCGCTTCAATACTTTTACTATCCAGAAGACTCATTAAAAGTGGAGCCTACCTATCGTTACTCTAAACGAATGTTTGATTTTTTAGAACAAGAAATAGGTGTTAATTACCCTTGGCAAAACTATAAGCAAGTGCCAGTGCATGATTTTTTATATGCAGGAATGGAAAATACAGGATGTACCATTTTCTCAGATGCTTATGTGGTTGATGAGATTGGTTATAATGACAGAAATTACATCAATGTAAATGCTCATGAATTAGCGCATCAGTGGTTTGGTAATCTTGTTACAGCAACTTCTGGAGAACACCATTGGTTACAGGAGGGGTTTGCTACCTACTATGCGTTATTAGCTGAGAAAGATATTTTTGGAGATAACCATTACATGTTTAAGCTTTATGAGTCTGCGGTTGAATTAGGGCGCCAGGATATTGCTGGCAGTGGTACATCACTGTTAAATCCAAAATCAAGTAGTTTAACGTTCTATCAGCGTGGGGCATGGGTTTTACATGCTTTGAGATCTTTGGTTGGTGATACAGTCTTTAAAAAGGCGGTTAAGAACTATTTGATAAAATATCAGTTCAGTTCTGTAAAGACAGCTGATTTTATTAATGAAGTTGAAGCCTTGTATGGTACATCTCTGAAGACTTTTGTTAGTGTCTGGATTAAGCAAAAAGAATTTCCAGTTGATGCTGCTTTTGGCCTTCTGCAGAATCAATCCACATTTATAAATGAATATCTCATGGTAGATTGTCAAGCAAAATCATCTAAATGTTCAGACTATTTGAAATACTATGTTTCTGATGAAGCTAAGGTTAAAGTCATATCACAAATGCCAGAATTAGTGACTAAAGATACCTTTAAGCATGGTTTTAAGGTGCGTCAGGCTATTTCACAATATGTTACTAAAATACCTAAGGCTTTAAAAGAAGATTATGAAACTTTGTTAGATGATAAGTCTTATGTTACTATTGAGAATGCCTTGTATAATTTGTGGTCTAGTTTTCCTGAAGATCGCGCAAAATACTTATCAAAAACCAGGAATGTAATTGGTTTTAGTGATAAAAATGTAAGACTGCTTTGGATTGTTTTAAATCTTAATACTCCGTTTTATCAGGCCGATAATAAACAAGGACTTTACGAAGAGTTATTAAGTTATACTAATGAACGTTATGATGCAAATCTTAGAATTAAAGCATTTCAGTATTTGGATTTAATGCGCTCATGCGACGAGCGTTGTCAAATAAATTTAGATAATGCGAAAACACATCACAATTGGCGTTTGGTTAAGTTTTCAAAAGAACTATCTCAAAAACTACAAAACAAGGAATAATGCGAGCACTAGTTATATCTGGTGGAGGAAGTAAAGGAGCCTTTGCAGGAGGTGTAGCACAATACCTTATGCAAAACGAACAGCGCAACTACGATATGTTTTTGGGCACCTCTACCGGAAGTTTGTTATTGCCGCAATTGGCTGTAAATGATATTCCTAAACTTTATGATATTTTTACTAATGTGCAGCAACAAGATATATTTAGTGTAAGTCCCTTTGTACAGCGCAAAAAAGGGGATAGGGAATATGTGTCAATTGATTTTGTGAATTCCTTATGGCAATTCATAAAAATGAAACGCACCTTTGGTGAGAGTAAGGCTTTAAAGCGAAATATAAAACGAAATTTTACAAGAGAAGAATATCAAAAGATCAAGCACACTAAACATGATGTGGTTGTTACCGTTTCTAATTTGTCAATGAATCGGGTAGAGTACAAGTCAATTAACGATTGTACGTATGAAGAATTTTGCAATTGGATTTGGATATCCTGTAATTATATACCATTTATGTCTTTAGCTAAAGTGAATGGTTATGAATATGCAGATGGAGGCTTAGGTTGTGTTATTCCAATTCGTGAAGCTATAGAACGTGGTGCTACTGAGGTTGATGCTATTGTTCTAGAGGCTGAAAATATGGGAAAGCAACGGGTTCTTGGCAAGAATCCATTCTCTTTAATGATGAATTTATTTGGGCATTTACTCGACCAGGTAGAACGCAACGATATTGTCATTGGAAAGCTGGCTGCAAAAAATAAAAATGTTAAACTTAACCTTTACTACACGCCAATAAGTCTTACCGAAAACTCATTAATCTTTAGTAAGCGTCTCATGGTAAAATGGTGGAAACAGGGTTATGATTATGCTGAGAAGAAACATTCTGGTTAACTACCAAAGCTCTCCCACTTCTTGTTTTATGTAAGAGAGTGCTGCGCTGCTTGGGGCTTGTTTATTTTGTTTGTAGAACATTATAAGACTGCATCTTTTAAAAAGAACTAGGTGGTCTATTAATAGAAAGCCATTCATCCTCATATCCTAATTTCCATTTCAAAGTCGCAAGTTCTTCATCTGTTGAAAGACAACGGTTAAGGTCGAAAACGATTTTCTCTTTATCCATACCTTGTCCTATAAAAACAATTTCATTTTTTCTATCGCCAAAAGGTTTGGACCAGTTTTCTTCTATGATATCCTGATTTTCAACAAATGCCACAAATTGCATTCTCTTTTTTAGAGGCATACTGCTCCACCAGACACCAGCATGTTTAGCATTAAGCGAACCTCCTGCCTGTCCCCAAATTAGTGCTTGGTCAGGTCTTGAGGCCATCCAAAATAAACCTTTACTTCTAATAATTGAATTTGGAAAATCTCGACTAAAGTTTAAAAAGCGATCTGGATCAAATGGTTTTTTAGACTTAAATACAAATGATGATATGCCATATTCTTCGGTTTCTGGAGTATGTTCGTCTTTTTTAAGTTCCTCTATCCAACCTGCGCTTTTTTCAGCCTCATCATAATTAAAAAGACGTGTATTAAGGATTTTCTCAGGAGCTACTTTGCTAAAACTAGATTCTATTATTTGTACTGATGGATTTAAGGTATATATAGTACCTTTTAATTTACTTAGGTGTTCTGAAGTGACTAGATCTGTTTTATTCAAAACGATAACATTGGCAAACTCAACCTGGTCTGTTAATAGGTTAGCTATTGTTCTGTGGTCTCCTTCCATATCGGTAAGCTTTCGATCTAACAGCAATTCTGGGCTTCCAAAATCATTAAAAAAATTAAAGGCGTCTACAACCGTTACCATAGTATCTATGTAGCTGAATTTAGATAAATCAATATTGTTATCTTCATCAATAAAAGTGAATGTTTGGGCAACAGGGACAGGCTCGCTAATTCCTGTACTCTCAATTAGCAAGTAATCAAATCGGGCTTCTTTAGCTAGTCGTTCAACCTCTACCATTAAATCTTCTCTCAATGTACAGCAAATACAACCATTACTCATTTCTACGAGTTTCTCTTCTGTTCTAGAAAGTGTATTTTCGTTCTTAACTAATTCGGCATCAACATTTACTTCGCTCATATCGTTGACAATAACTGCTACCTTTAACCCTTCCTTATTATGAAGTATATGATTGAGTAAAGTTGTTTTACCTGCGCCTAGGAAACCACTTAATACAGTAACAGGAAGTTTTTCATTCGAAATCATAATTGTTAATTTATGCTGGTTTAATTAAAAGTTTAAAAATCTATCCGTGTCCAATCTTAAAAGTAATCGCTTTTGATTTAAATTTTCGATACTTGGACTTTTGTGCACCGCGGCATTATTACTCGTTTTATGAAATTTAGATCCTTTAAGTATTACGACAGAACCAGTTTTTGCTTGCTGAATTTTACTTTTATCAATAACAATTGATTCATTACTCTTATAAGAATTGAGAGCTTTTAAGTTTATATTATTTTGAGTAAGCCATATTGTACCAGGTCCGCTATAGGTGCATAATAACCTTAAATCGTTATTATCCGCATGAAATCTTCGACACATATTTGTGTTAATAGTGGCTAAATACAGATGTAAATCTTGAGAATTAGTAAGCTCAGAAAAAAGCAGTAGAAGGTATTCAATATCCTTTAAGACCAACGTATTAACATCTGAATCAATTAAGTTGTTGATTTCTTTGAAGATAGTTTTTGCATTTCCTTTTAATTTTATATTAATATCTAGTTTTAGGAGGTTGTTAATTTCATTGCTTAAGTGACTAATATCTCTATTTTGAATTGCAACATTAATTTCATTCTTGAAAATGTTTTTTAGGTCATTAGAAGAGGAGCTTATCGACCAATTCTTTGTTGCTGTAGCGGATCTTAATTTCAACTTTGAGATCATGTTTTAAAATAAAAATCTAAGCCAAAGATAATTATTTAATATTTATTGCAACTTAGTTGCAATAAATAAAAGTCAAGGTTAAAGTCAAGTTGTGTTTAATAAGTAAATGAAGTTAAAAACTACCAAAGTTCACCAACTTCTTGTTTTATAAAAGAAAGCGCTGCGCTACTTGGTGCTTGTTTATCCATAAGCTCTGTTAAAATGACTTCACGCAACTTATCAGCGGTGTCTGTTTTTTCATTCATGTTTGATTTTCGTATCAATTGAATAGTTGCATTTTTAGCAGCCATAATAATGCTCCAACATTGGTCGCTCACATAGATTTGCTGTGATAAATTATGTTCAAATTCTTGTTCAATAGTTGATACAAGTAAATTCTCATAATCATCTTTATTTGAGGAAGTTGGATTAACTCTAGTTAATAGTTTAGTTGGTGCAATACGTTCTAAAAAAAGAGACATGCGCTCGTAGGCTTGCAAGCGTATTGGGAAGGCTTCTTTCTGTAGGTCTTTAGTGATTAAAAAGTTTCTTCTATTATTTTCGTTTTCTACATGTTCTCTAAAAAATAAATAGGCAATGGCTCCTGTTACTAAAGCAGGAATGGTGTACATTAAAAGATTGATCAGTTGTTGCTCCATAAAGTTAATTGTTCTTTTGTCCACCAAGATAAACACAATCTTTTAAATGTTGCATACTTTTAAAAGGAACTGGTGTTTTTTGGTAACGAAATGTTTGATCAAAATTCTTGGTTAAGTTATGATCATCCACATTCATTTCAATATCATTCATATTAAACTGGCAAGGATGTTCGTAACCTGCAGCGTGCGTTATCTCAATTAGCTCTTTTCTAAAGGTTTTAAAGTATTGCGCCAATCGCTCCGACTTCAGCGGTACATTAATACCATTTTGTAGCCATTTGCTCTGTGTGGCAATACCTGCTGGACAACGATTGGTATGGCAAATTTGAGCTTGAATACAACCAATACTCATCATAGCTTCTCTTGCCACATTAATGCAATCAACTCCCATAGCAAAGGCCATAGCAGCTTTTGCTGGAAATCCTAACTTACCACTGCCTACAAATACAACACGCTCAGTAAGATTGTGCTTTTGAAATAGTTTATAAACATCGCTAAAACCATAAATCCAAGGTAATGATACATGATCGGCAAAACTTGGTGGTGCAGCACCAGTACCACCTTCACCTCCATCAATAGTTATAAAATCTGGACCACGATTTTCTTTTTCCATAATGCTTGCTAACTCTTCCCATTCGTCAAGCTTTCCAATAGCTGCTTTAATACCAACAGGCAAGCCTGTAGTATCAGCAATGGCTTCAACAAAATCTACCAACTCAGCAACGTTAGAAAAGGCTTTATGATTAGGAGGGGATAGTACGGTTTTTCCAATTTCAACACCTCTAATTTCAGCAATCTCTTTAGTAATTTTCTTACCAGGTAAAACACCGCCTTTACCAGGTTTAGCACCTTGCGATAATTTAACTTCTATAGCTCTAATAAATGGGTTGTCTTCCACAAGTTTTACCATTTTTTCCATCGAAAAGCCTCCATCTTCAGATCGTACTCCAAAATAACCTGTACCAAAATGAAAAACAACATCTCCACCATTACTGTGATAAGGGGATAAACCACCCTCTCCAGTATTATGGTAGGCATCAGCTATTTTTACTCCCTTATTTAAGGAATCTATGGCTTTGGCTGATAATGAACCAAAACTCATAGCCGAAACATTTATTATTGAGGCTGGGCGATAGGGACGTTTACGCTTGTTATATGCACCCATAACCTTAGCGCAAGGCGCAAATGTTTTATCAAGTTTACTAGGATGAGTGTCACTGAGTTTATAAGGCATCATGGCATTATTGATAAATATATGCTGATGCGAAAAAATATCTCTATCTGTACCAAAGCCTTCATAGTTGTTTTCGTTCTTAGCAGAGGCATAGATCCAGCTGCGCTCAATACGATTAAAGGGTAACTCTTCTCTGTTGTTAGCAACAAAATACTGTCGCATTTCTGGTCCAATACTCTCAAGAAGGTAACGCAGATGCACTAAAACTGGGAAATTATGTTTTATGGTGCTTGATTTTTGAAATAAGACGTCTCTTAGCGCTATAAGCAGAATGGCTATAATAATCCATAACCACCAAGGGATTTGATTCAAGAATTCCAAAATTGAATCCATAGATTAGTTGTTTAAATAATCTAAAGTTAATTGTGTTAATGCTTTTACTCCTAAGAGCATGCCACTTTCGTCGATTTTAAAATCAGGTGTATGATGTGGAAATGGTTCTTCATTTCCAGGTGTCATGCCACCAATAAAGAAATAAACACCAGGAACTAGTTCTTGGAAATAAGAAAAATCCTCACCACCAGTGGTCGCTTTCATGAGTTGTACATTTTCTTTACCGGCTGCCTTTTGTAAGGAAGGTAATACTTGATTGGTTAAATCAACATCATTAAAAGTTACGACAGTGTTGTTCTGCCATTCTATTGTTGCGGTTCCTCCATAAGCCTTTGCAATATCTGCAGCCATTTCATTCATTCGCTTCATAATTAAGGTTCTCATACCTGGATCGAGTGTTCTTACCGTTCCAATCATTTCTGCAGATTCAGGTATGATATTAAAACGCGTACCTGCAGATATTTTTCCAACGGTTATAACAGCTGGTGCATCAATTAAATAGGATTCTCGTGAAATAATCGACTGAAACCCGTCAACAATTTTTGCTGAAATATAAATCGGATCAACTCCAGACCAAGGCTGAGAACCATGAGTTTGTTTACCTTGAACTTTAACTACAAATCGTTCCACAGCCGCCATAATACCCTCAGTTTTGTATTTTATAATACCTACTGGAGTTTGAGCGTTTATATGGAGTCCAAAAATGGCATCGACTTTTGGGTTTTCTAATACCCCTTCTTTAATCATCAATTTTGCACCACCTTCTTCTCCTGGCGGCGGACCTTCTTCTGCTGGTTGGAAAATAAACTTCACAGTGCCTCTTATTTGGTCTTTATGTTTAGAAAGTACTTCGGCGACAGACATTAATATGGCTGTATGGGTATCGTGCCCACAGGCATGCATTACTCCTGTATCGGTACCAAGAAAGGTAGTTTTTACTTCGGATTTAAATGGTAACTCATTTCGTTCGGTAACTGGTAATGCATCAATATCTGCTCTTAATGCTACAACTTTACCCGGTAAATCCCCTTTTAAAAGTCCAACTACGCCTGTAATCGCAATTCCGGTTTCCACATCTAAGCCCAATGATTCCAGATGTTCTGCTATTTTTTTGGCAGTCTTAAATTCCTGATTTGATAACTCAGGATTTTGATGAAAGTGACGGCGCCATTCAATTAATTTGTCTTCGATATCAATAATATCTTGCTCTACAGAATTTTGAGCGTAACTAATTGAAAGTGTAAGTAATAAAAATGCAATAATAGCCTTCATATCATTTTATTATTTGCCTCTAAGATATTGAAATTTAGCGAAACAATTCTTTTAATAGATTGTTTATAATTAATGATTCAAAGCTATTGAAAAACCTTAGAGTATGCGTATTTTCACAGTTCGAAAAAATGAGCTTTTGGAACAGTATTTAAGTCAACTTAATGAAGCGCAATTAGCACCAACTTTGCAGAAGGATGGACCAATGATAGTGGTCGCTGGCGCTGGATCTGGTAAAACACGAGTCCTAACCTATCGCATTGCTTATTTAATGAGTCAAGGTGTGGATGCTTTTAATATTTTGGCACTTACTTTTACTAATAAGGCTGCTCGTGAAATGAAAGGGCGTATCGCAGATATTGTTGGCGACAGTGAAGCAAAAAATCTGTGGATGGGAACCTTTCATTCAGTTTTTGCAAAGATTCTTCGTTTTGAAGGGCATCACCTTGGATTTCCGAGTAATTTTACGATTTATGATACTCAAGATGCTCAAAAACTCATTGGATCTATCATAAAGGAAATGGGTTTAGACAAGGATATTTATAAATCGAAACAAGTCTATAGTCGTATATCTTCTTATAAGAATAGCCTCATAACAGTTAAGGCTTATTTTAATAATCCAGAATTGATGGAAGCTGATGCTATGGCGCGACGCCCAAAAATGGGTGATATCTACAAGGAATATGTAGACCGTTGTTTTAAAGCAGGTGCCATGGATTTTGACGATCTATTGCTAAGAACAAACGAACTACTAACCCGTTTTCCAAGTGTTTTAGCGCAATATCAAAGTCGATTTCGGTACATCTTAGTTGATGAGTATCAGGATACAAATCACTCTCAATATCTTATAGTAAGAGCCCTTGCTGATCGTTTTCAAAATATCTGTGTAGTAGGCGACGATGCGCAAAGTATTTATGCCTTTCGTGGTGCAAATATCAACAACATTTTAAATTTTCAAAAGGATTATGATGGTGTTAAAGTTTATCGTCTGGAACAGAACTACCGTTCAACGAAAATGATTGTAGGTGCTGCAAATTCAGTCATTGAACACAATAAAACTAAACTTGATAAAATTGTCTGGACGGCTAATGAAGTTGGTGAGAAGGTCATTGTACATCGTTCCATGACTGATGGTGATGAAGGGCGTTATGTTGCCAGTACCATTTGGGAAACTAAAATGAATAATCAGCTAGCAAATAGTGATTTTGCCGTTTTGTATCGAACCAATGCGCAATCACGTGCTATTGAAGATGCTCTCCGAAAACGAGATATTCCATACCGTATCTATGGTGGTCTTTCTTTTTATCAGCGTAAAGAAATTAAAGATGTTACGGCATACCTTAGGCTAATTTTAAACTCATCAGATGAGGAAGCTCTTAAACGCGTTATTAATTACCCTGGGCGTGGTATAGGTCAAACAACGATTGATCGTCTTGTTGTAGCTGCTAATGCCACTGGTAAGACCATTTACGACATCATGAAGAATATTGACAACGAAGCAGTCAATATTAATAATGGCACTAAAAATAAGCTTCGAGACTTTGTGACACTGATAGAAAGCTACAAGGTCATGAATCAAGAGGCAAATGCTTTTGAATTGGCAGAGCATGTTGCAAAATCTAGTGGCTTAATTAGAGAGCTTAATAAAGATGGCACCCCAGAAGGTGTCACTAGGATGGATAATGTTCAGGAGTTGTTAAACGGTATAAAGGATTTTGTTGAAGGGCAAATTGAAGTTGCAGACAGTACAGGTTCTTTAGCAGAGTTTTTAGAAGATGTGGCCTTAGCAACTGATTTAGATGGCGATAAAGGCGATCCTAATCATGTAGCGCTTATGACTATTCATTTGGCCAAAGGA
>NZ_JABSST010000023.1 GCF_013213975.1 Winogradskyella sp. | reverse complement strand
TCATCAAAAAAGCAAGCTTCTTTATGTTACCGTTCGACTTGCATGTGTTAGGCCTGCCGCTAGCGTTCATCCTGAGCCAGGATCAAACTCTTCATCGTTAAATTTTTAAGTCTCTCGACTTATTCTCTAACAACTAATAAGAAATTATTCCAGTACTCTAAAATGATCTATTCTCTTGTCTGAAATTAACCGTTTCCAGTTAATCTCTTACGCTGTCAATTCAATATGTTAATGAACTTTTTTATTCACTTTTCTTGAGGTTCCCCTCCAAAGCGGGTGCAAATATAAAACCCTTTTTTTATTCCCACAACATCTAACAAAAAAATATTTAAATTTTTTTTCTGACATCTTATCTTGGAAATGAACTCTCGCTTCGAAAACACTTTTATGCCCCTAAGCGGGCGCAAATATATAACTACTTTATATTCCTGCAACACTTTTTTTTAAAATTATTTTTAATATTTTATAACATTCAGTTTAACAGGAGATTATGAGTTGTTTTTTTTATTCATTACTTCACTTTGTCCTTTATATATATAGGTATATCTTTGTGGGCTAAAATTTAGACAATTATATAATGATTAAAATTACTCTACCAGACGGTTCTGTAAGATCTTTCGATAAAGATGTAACACCTTATGAAGTGGCTGTAGATATTAGCGAGGGGTTCGCGCGAAATGTTATCTCAGCAAAATTCAATAACAGTGTTGTTGAAACGACCACTCCATTAACCACCGATGGAAGTCTTACATTATATACATGGAGAGATGAGGAAGGTAAAAAAGCATTTTGGCACTCCTCTGCACACGTATTAGCGCAAGCATTAGAAGAATTATATCCAAATGTAAAACTTTGGGTTGGTCCCGCTATAGAAAATGGTTTCTATTATGATGTTGATTTAGGAGAAGAAAGTATCTCCGATAAGGATTTTAAGGCAATAGAAGATAAAATGATAGAAATTGCCAGAGGAAAGCATGAATTCAAAATGCGTGAAGTATCTAAGGCAGATGCACTTTCTTATTATAAAGGTAAAAATGAATACAAAGTTGATTTAATCGAAAATCTTAAAGATGGTACAATTAGTTTTTGCGATCACTCTTCGTTCACAGATTTGTGCCGCGGAGGGCATATCCCGAATACTGGCATTATCAAAGCCGTTAAAATATTAAGTGTTGCGGGCGCTTACTATAAAGGAGACGAAAACGAGAAACAACTTACTAGAGTTTATGGTATTTCTTTTCCAAAGCAAAAAGAACTCAAAGAATATTTACAACTTGTTGAAGAAGCCAAAAAACGTGATCATAGAAAACTTGGCAAAGAACTAGAATTATTTACGTTTTCAAAGACTGTTGGACAAGGTTTACCACTATGGTTACCTAAAGGAGCCGAATTAAGGGAGCGTCTAGAAAATTTCCTGAAAGCTGCTCAGAAAAAGGCTGGATACAAAATGGTCGTTACACCTCACATTGGAAACAAGGATTTGTATGTCACTTCAGGTCATTTCGCGAAGTACGGTGAAGATAGTTTTCAACCCATCAACACTCCAGCTGAAGGTGAGGAATTTTTATTGAAGCCAATGAACTGTCCGCATCATTGTGAAATTTACAATGCGCGTCCTTATTCTTACAAAGAACTACCAATTAGATTTGCAGAATTTGGAACAGTTTACAGATATGAACAAAGTGGTGAATTACATGGATTGACACGCGTTAGAGGCTTTACGCAAGATGATGCCCATATTTTTTGTACTCCTGATCAATTAGATGCAGAATTTAAGGACGTTATTGACCTAGTTCTATATGTATTTAATTCACTAGGGTTTGAAGATTTTAAAGCACAAGTATCCCTAAGAGACCCTGAAAATCCTGAAAAATATATTGGAAGTGATGAAAATTGGGATAAAGCTGAACAAGCCATTTTAAATGCTGCCAAAGACAAGGGATTAAATTATGTGGTAGAAACTGGCGAAGCTGCATTTTATGGCCCAAAGTTAGATTTTATGGTTAAAGACGCTTTAGGACGTCAATGGCAATTAGGCACAATTCAAGTAGATTATAATCTTCCTGAACGATTTGATTTAAATTATAAAGGCAGTGACAATTTGCTTCATCGCCCCGTTATGATACATAGAGCTCCATTTGGTAGTATGGAACGGTTTGTAGCTATATTATTAGAACATACGGGTGGTAATTTTCCACTTTGGCTAATGCCTGAACAGGCTATTGTATTGTCTGTGAGTGAGAAATACGAAAAATACGCTGAAAAAGTTTTAAATTTGCTAGAAATTAGCGAAATTCGCGCCCTCGCTGATAATAGAAATGAGACGGTAGGTAAGAAAATTCGGGAAGCCGAAATGAAAAAATATCCTTACATTATAATCGTTGGAGAGCAAGAAGAGAAAGAGAATACAATTTCAGTGAGACAGCACGGCGGTGAGGATCTTGGTACAATTAGTGTATCTTCGTTTTCTGAAATTATTAAAAATAAAGTGAGTAAAAGTCTAAAGACTTTTAAATAAAGTTTAACTAAAATTATAAGCCATAGCAATACGTAGAAACAGAAGGAATTACAATAGACGCGAGGTTCAAGAAGACAAGCATCGTATCAATTCTAAAATTAGATCTGAAGAAGTAAGAGTTGTAGGAGACAATGTGGAAGTTGGGGTATATTCTATCAGAAAAGCACTTTACATGGCCGACGAACAAGGATTAGATCTGGTTGAAATTTCACCAAATGCGAATCCTCCTGTTTGTAAAATCATGGATTATAAAAAGTTTCTCTATGAACAAAAGAAACGTGAAAAAGCTTTAAAAGCAAAAGCTACTAAAGTAGTTGTGAAAGAAATTCGTTTTGGTCCACAAACTGATGACCATGATTACGAATTTAAAAAGAAACATGCTGTTAAGTTCTTAAAGGATGGGGCGAAGTTAAAAGCTTTTGTGTTTTTTAAAGGTAGATCTATTGTATTTAAGGAGCAAGGACAAATATTGTTATTGAGATTAGCTCAGGATCTTGAGGAGTATGGTAAAGTGGAACAAATGCCAAAACTCGAAGGGAAACGAATGATTATGTTCATTGCACCTAAAAAAACTAAATAAATTACGCCGCAACATAATTGATGGCGCATAAAATAAGCGAAACGTAAATTAAAACTAGGACAAAATGCCTAAAATGAAAACAAAATCGAGTGCTAAGAAACGTTTCAAACTAACTGGCACTGGTAAGATTAAAAGAAAGCACGCTTTTAAGAGTCATATCTTGACAAAAAAATCTAAAAAGCGTAAGCTAGCGTTAACTCATGATACATTAGTACATAAGTCTGACGAGGATAATATTAAAACAATGTTACGTTTAAAGTAAAAGTAATCTTGTTTTAATCGGTTAAAATAATTTATAAACCCTGGAGTTAGGCAAAAGAATTTAGCAAGTATCTTTATTAAAAAAAGGTCGCCTACTACAAAAAACAATTAAAAACATGCCAAGATCAGTAAATTCAGTTGCGAAAAGAGCTAGAAGGAAAAAGGTTCTTAAGCAAGCAAAAGGATACTGGGGAAGACGTAAAAACGTTTGGACAGTAGCCAAAAATGCGGTTGACAAAGCGATGCAATATTCGTATAGAGACCGTAGAAATAAAAAAAGAACATTCCGTGCATTATGGATTATGCGTATCAACGCTGGTGCTAGACAACATGGAATGAGCTATTCAAAGTTTATGGGTAAATTAAAAGCTAATAATATCGAATTGAATCGTAAGGTTCTTGCAGATTTAGCAATGCATCACCCAGAAGCTTTTGAAGCAATAGTTAACAAAGTTAAATAAGGGCTTTACGCCTCAGTAATAACAACATTTCGCTTAAGTAAAATCCGATTCAAAAGAATCGGATTTTTTTATTTACCAAAGACAGTAACAACTAATCGCCTTCCGGAAGCATCATTTCTATGTTCGCATAAATATATACCCTGCCATATTCCTAAATTTAATCTTCCATTGGTTATAGGAATTTGAATTGACGTACCGATTAATGATGTTTTAATATGTGCTGGCATATCATCTGGACCTTCACAAACATGTTTATAATAAGGTTGATTTTCAGGTACGATTTTATTCAAGTGGCTCTCAAAATCTAAACGAACAGTAGGGTCTGCATTTTCATTTATGGTTAAACTAGCTGACGTATGTTTAATAAAAACCTGCAATTGCCCTATTTGAACTTCTGCTATTTCAGGAATTGCACTTATGACACTTTCAGTTATCAAATGATATCCCCTATTAAACGATTGTAATTGTATTTCTTTTTGAAAATATTTCATAGTGAACGTCTTATTCTATGTATCTTCTGTAATTTCAAAAACCTTCACAGTACTTTCCCTTCCTATAAGTTTAATATCCCCTTTAGAATGTATTTTATACATTTTTTCTAAAATAATATTATTTAATACGGTTTCTGAAACTAAAAGCTGTGCATTATAATTATTACATAAACTTTGTATGCGAGAAGCAGTATTAATAACATCCCCATGAAATGCAATCTCTTTTTTAACAGTACCAACTTCCGCTATCATTAATTCACCATAATGTATACCCGCTTTAAATATTGGTTTAAAGCTAAAAGCTGATTCATAATATTGATTACGCAGATGCAATTGTTTCCTAAAGGCAAAAAATAAATTTATACAATTACTGCTTTTAAAGCCTTTCTTTTCTGTCCATGTCACCACAGCTTCATCACCGACATATTGATAGACTTCGGCTTCAAACTTTGCCAAGACCTTATTTAAATCTGTAAAACAATCTTGAATAAATTTGCTGTACTTTACATGACCTAATCTTTCGGCAATCTTTGTAGAATCTTTCAAGTCAAGAAACATAAGAATTCGTGTTTCCTCTCTTGGCTTTCTATATTTGCCCAACAAAATATTAATAAACATTCCTCTTCCGAATTTATCATTTGCTATTCTGATAAGGGAAAAAACCACAGAGGATGAAACAAAAAATATTACTGTATTCCAGAAAAAGGGATCTGTTCGCCACCACCCCCTTTCATTGGGTAAATCAATATCAATTTGCTCTTCAATACTAAAGGAAAGTAAACTTAGAACAATTATGATAAGGGCCAGATAAATAAAAGATTTAAATATTACACTTACTCCTAATATTAACTTTTTGCTCAAAAATTCGTCAAAAAGAAATTCAATTATAGCATAAAAAACGCCGAGCAAAAGACCCAAAATTAGACCATACTTATAAAATGCAAGAATTGGAAGACCCAAATATTCATCTGTATACAAAGCCAATTCTTCCACTAATCCATTATATCGGATAGCGATAAACAAGGTAAAAGCAAATAGCCAATAAAAAATAGATGAGATAAAAAGCTGAAAAAAAGAGCGTTGTCTGTTATTCATTTAAAAAGCCATTAGGTTTTCTGCTTCTTTTTCTTAGCTGCTGGAAATAGGACGTTATTTAGAATTAATCGATAGCCGGGAGACGTTGGATGTAAGTCCAATTCTGTTTTTGGATCACCAACACGATGTGTATAGTCTTCAGGATCGTGACCTCCATAAAATGTAAAAAAACCTTTTCCCTTTATTCCGTGAATGTATTTAGCCTCTCCATTAGTACGATTTTCACCCATCACTAAGACATTAGATTTTATCTGGTCTCTTGTGAATGATGTGGTTTGGCCCATAAACCCTTTTACTAAGGATGTATGATTTTGGGTTAGCATGGTTGGTATTGGATCCCATTTTGCAGAATACTCCATTAAAGAAAAATAATCAGTTTTAAAAGGTATTTGGCGCTTACGTGTCATATCAATAGAAGAAAACTCATAAACATTTGGACTGCGCTCTAAGACATAATCCTTAAATGCAAATGTTTTGGAAAAATCAATTTTATTTTGATATCCAGGATCGCTAGCATCTCCGTCAAACATGGGTTCGCAAATATCAACACCTTCTGCAGATAACGCAATATCAAAGCTATCTGTTGCTGAGCACATGGCAAACATAAACCCACCACCTACTACATAGTCCCTAATTTTTAAAGCAACGTCTAACTTAGCATCAGATACTTTATCATAACCTAACTTTTGTGCTAATGCTTCGGCTTCTTTTTTCTCCTCTATATACCATGCTGCAGAACGATATGTCCTATAAAATTTACCATATTGTCCTGTAAAATCTTCATGATGTAGATGTAACCAATCGTAAAGCAATAATTCGTCATTCAATACTTCTTCGTCATAAATTGTTTCGTATGGAATTTCTGCATAAGTCAGAACCATAGTCACGGCATCATCCCATGGTTGTTTTCCGTAAGGCGTGTAAACTGCAATCTTTGGTGCTTTCTCTAAGACAACAGCTTCTTGATTTACGGCTGGGCTGCTAATTTCATCAAGAATCTGAGCAGCCTTTGCATCAGAAATCAATTCAAAAGAAACTCCTCGAATTTGGCATTCTCGTTGAATAATCTCAGCATTAGGTAATAAAAAAGAACCTCCTCTGTAATTAAGTAACCATTTTACTTTAAGCTCACGTTCTAAGGTCCAATACGTTACACCATAGGCCTTCAGGTGATTCTCTTGAGATTCTGCATCCATAGGAATTAGAATATAAGAAGCATAAACATTGCTACTTAAAAACAGAATACTTAATATTAAAATGATTTTTTTCAAGTTCAGCTTAATTTAACGAAAGATACTTATTTTTTAGTCTATTCATTTGGATTTTATCATTCTTTTAAGGTTAATACAATTTACGCACATCAGATTCATCATTATTCTCGTTATCAAGACTTAAGATTCTATTTTATCATCTTTGAATGGCTATGAATTAAAAAAATGAAAAACTTACATGCTTTATTTCTTTTCGGTTTCCTGTTTGTTGATTTTATGTCAGAATGAACCTTATGATGGACCCATTATCATTAATACACCTTTAACATTTGAAGAAACTGATAAAAATCTATCTTCTGTACAAGAAGATTTTGGTAATGGTGACGTAAGCAATTACAGTGAATTATGTGAAAATTACAACGTAACTTTAGAAGACTATATTTCACTTGTACAGAAAGTAACTCTGATAATAAAGGAACTTACGATCTTGGCATATCGGTTAATAATCAAATGAATCTTGGTAATTATTCCTCAGTTAGTGATTCCATTAATGCATGGCAACCGACTAATAATTCCAATGTTTCACAGGGCCAACTAACAATCAGTGAAATAGGCTATTTTAATTCAACTATTTGAGGAATGTTTGACTTTACAGGCTGCAGCGATTCTGGTGAAGTCAAAGATTTTACATTAGGGATCTTTAGTAATATTCTCTTAGAAAAAGGAAATTCTTTTTTCGCAAAAGTTGATGGTGTCGCGTTTGTTGATAATGAAATCGTTCCTGGGATTAATAATTTTGTTTGGATTGGATTATGAGCAAGAGATGCGAACAATAAAGAAATTTTCATATCAGTTAGATATGATACAACACTAGGTACTTACCCTTTAAATACAACTACAGAGGTATCCGGTTTTGACGATTCGCTTAGTGTTAAGGATTTTCATTATGGAGAAGGAACTGTAACTATTTTGATCCATAATCCTGAAGACAATTTTTTAATGGGAACATTCAATTGTACAGCAATGCCTTATTTTGGAGGTCTAGACACCTATGAAATAACCGAAGTTCTATTCTGTGTCACTTAATAGATGGAACATTTGATGGCGACTAACCCATATTAAATAACGTATTCTACTATTTTATTGTAATACGATTTACTTTCGTTCAATAATGGTATCAGATGATTAGGAAATACTTCTGACTTAGGTTTATATTTTTGAAACCCATTTGATTTGTGGACACTACTATACCAATATTTAGCCCATATCCCATCTTCTTGGCGCTGTTGTGGTTGCCAATTCAACATAGAGGTTTCAAAAGGTATTTGAATAAATTGACATAGCTTTTTTAAGGTACCTTCTGGATTGTCTAATACCATTCTAGAATCCAATACTGTAAAAGGAATATCTTCTTTATTAAAGTAGTTTATTAAATCTAAATGAAGGGCGTAGCCAACATCATCGATAGTTGGATTTTGGATTACCTTATCAAATGAAGGTAACATGTCTATTGGATCTCTGGTCAAAATAATATTAATGGTATCTTTCATAAACTCACGGTCCAAGTCTAATAAATGATGTGTCATGTGCTTAAAAAACAATACAGGTTTCTCTTCATTAGACATCATAGCGTTTACAACATTATCTCCACAATTTTCCATGGTCGCTAATATATCTTTAGCGCCAGGATGATAACTGTGTGCCTCTGGATGCCTCTTTAAATAATAAGCATATAAAGGTTCATCATAAACTTTGGTATCAGTTCGTTGCGCAAACGAATACATTAATGCTGTTGAAATATTTCTTGGTCCAGACCAAAGACATATGCGTTTCACCTTATTCATTATTTACTGTTGTTTTTATTAACGATTCATAAAGATTACTTAATCCTCTGGTCATTTTTCCAAAATTTCCGTCTCCAATGACCCGCCCATCGATTTTGGTGACAGGTGTAAGACCACCAAAAGTACCAGTCACAAACGCTTCATCTGCACCATAAACATCAAATAGCGAAAAATCCTTTTCATAACATGAAATATTATTCATGCGACAGACTTCTATAACCTTAGCCCTAGTAATTCCGTTCATGCAATATTTGCTTGTAGATGTCCAAACTTCATTATTTCTAACAATGAAAAAATTTGTAGCATTACAGGTAGAAACGAATCCATTAACATCTAGCATAAGTGCTTCGTCAGCTCCAGCTTCAATAGCTTGTATAAGGGCTTGGACTTCATGTAACTTACTATGACAGTTTAATCTAGGATCTAAATAATCTGGAGACCCTCTTCTAACGGTACTTGTAAAAAGGGTTATTCCTTTGTCTTTGGACTCTCTTGAAGCGGTTTTGAATTCTGGAATAATTACAACATTAGGCCCAGAAATTGTTAATCTAGGATCTTGAGAAGGGGTCTTTTTTATTCCGCGAGTTACCATTATTCTAACATGGACTCCATCAATCATATTATTTGCCTTCAGTGTATTCCAAACTTGGTCAGTTAACTCTTGTTTTGAAAAAGGTAACGACATACCAATAGTAGATGCAGATTGCCATAACCGATTAAAGTGATCATCTATAAACACTAAAACACCATGATGAAGTCTTAGCGCTTCCCATACACCATCGCCTACGAGATAGCCACTATCAAAAACCGAAATTTTAGCTTCATTTCGTTTAAATAGTTCTCCATTAATAGATATTAAAATATCATCATTTCTAGAATCTGCTAATGCATTATGAGTACCATGTACCATAGATCATATTTTAAGCAGAAAGATACTTAAAATAACTGCTAAAAGATTTGAATAATTAAAGATTTTCTGGCTGGGTTTCTGTTTCTGAAAGTAAACTTGCAATTACCTTAGTACTAGGAAATTGCTCAAGAATAATTTTAAGAAACACTGTTATAGGAATGGCCATAATTAAACCTGGTATTCCCCATAAAAACCCCCAGAACATTAACATTACGAGAACAGCTATTATATTTATTGAAAAAGATTTCCCCATAAATATGGGCTCAAGAATAGCTCCAAAAGTCACCTGTACCATCGTAATCGCCACTATAAAAAATAATAATGTACTCGTAGGATCCAGCTCTACAAAGGCGAAAATTGAAAGAAGAATAACGGAAATAAATGATCCAACCATTTGAACAAAATTGATAGCAAAAGCAAATAAGCCCCAAAATATTGGAAAACTGACATCAAAAAACACACACATTAATCCAGTAAAGAGTCCTGTAAGGGCACTAACTAAGAACTTAACCTTAATAAATTTTATTAAATCCTTTTCAATCTTCATGAAGGCTTTAATGGAAGTATGCCTTTGTCTTAAAACTGTACTATTTAATAATTTATGCACATTTATAGATTCTCCGAGCCAGAGTACTACAAAAAATGCCGTCATTAAGAGCATGGTCAAAAATTTCCTCAAATAACCTATTGTTGTTCCTAAGTTTTCCTTTTCAAAAAATTGCGCTAAAACATTCTTGTCTTGTTCAAATTCAATTCCAAAATTATCTAAAAGGTAAAGTCTCAAATCTGCTAATTTAGCCTCTGCCTTTGGGAAAAAGTCCGATTTCGTTGCAATAATCTCTCGACTTGACAGTTGTATAAGTTCAATACCCAGCATTAGGCTTCCTGTAACTAATAAGAGTACTATTATTACGCTAACAAACTTAGGTACATTGCGTCTTCCTAACCATCGCATTAACGGTAGAAATAGTAATGCTATGAACATTGAAAAAATTAACGGAATAAATATGAAAGATAGAATCTTAAGAAGATAAAACACTAAAGGTATCGCAATAATTAACAACAAGATATTTGTTGTACGTGTTTGATTTAACATGAGGCAATTCTAATTTTAATAGCAGAGGGCAAAGATACGCTAAAAAGGGGGTGGTAAAACTATAAATTGATGTTAAAACGGAACGTCATCGTCTTCTGGTGTATCAAACGCATCTGAAGGATTTGGGAAATTATCTGGCTTGAAGGTGTCATCATTAGCAGCAGCGTTCATTTTGGAATGGAATTCACCAAATGGAGTATCAAAATCATCCAAGTTATCAAATTTACCAAGATGTCCAATAAATTTTAATCTTATATTGTCTAATCCACCGTTTCTGTGCTTAGCAACTATAAATTCGCCTTGACCCTCCGTTGGAGAACGTTCTTCATCATCCCATTCATCAATCTTATAATATTCAGGTCTGTAGATAAAAGATACAATATCGGCATCCTGTTCAATGGCTCCAGATTCACGTAGATCCGATAGTAACGGTCGCTTACTACCACCTCTGGTTTCAACAGCACGCGATAACTGAGATAAGGCAATTACAGGAACATTAAGCTCCTTTGCTAAAGCTTTCAAGTTTCGAGAAATTGTAGATATCTCTTGTTCTCTGTTTCCTCCTTTCTGACTTCCTCCCGCAGTCATTAATTGTAAGTAATCAATCATAATTACTTTAATGTCATATTGGGATTTTAGTCGTCTTGCTTTAGCACGCAAATCAAAAATTGATAATGATGGTGTGTCATCTATAAAAAGAGGAGCTTTTTCCAATGTTTTAACTTTTACATTTAGTTGCTCCCACTCATGCTTCTCTAGCTTTCCTGTTCTTAATTTTTCAGAGGATAATCCTGTTTCACTTGAAATAAGACGTGTTATTAATTGAACAGAAGACATCTCTAAAGAAAAAAAGGCAACGGCTTTATTAAAATCAACCGCAATATTTCTTGCCATAGTTAAGGTTAAAGCCGTTTTACCCATACCTGGTCTTGCAGCAACAATAATTAAATCAGATGGCTGCCAACCTGAAGTTAGTTTATCTAACTTATCGAATCCTGTGGGTATACCGCTCAGTCCTTCCTTGTTAGAAATATCTTCAATCTTTTTCTTGGCTTGAATTACTAAACTTTGAGCAGTCTCTGTAGATTTCTTAACATTACCCTGAGTCACTTCATAAAGTTTAGCTTCTGCATTATCTAAAAGATCAAAAACATCCTTAGTTTCATCATAAGCCTCTTCAATAATCTCGTTAGATATTTTTATTAAACTTCGTTGAATGAATTTTTGAAGAATGATACGTGCATGAAACTCAATATGAGCAGAAGAAGATACGCGTTGCGTAAGTGAAATGAGGTAAAAATCACCTCCGACAAGATCGAGCTTTTCATCTTTTTTCAATTGACTTGAAACGGTTAATAAGTCAACTGGTTCACTACTTTCAAATAATTTGAAAATAGCTTCAAATATATGTTTATGCGCTTCTTTATAGAATGCTTCTGGGCTTAAAATATCTATTACCTCATCAACTCCCTTTTTATCAATCATCATTGCCCCAAGCACAACCTCTTCTAAATCAATAGCTTGCGGTGGTATTTTACCTTTTTCTAAGCTGATTAGTGTGCTTTTATCTACTTTATAACCTGTTAAGGGATTTGGTTGTTTCATAAGTAACAAATGTAGTTAAATACTATCGATGAAATGCATGCTTAGCGATTTTCAATCTCAACAGTTCTTTAACAATCTAACTGTTAATAACTTAAATATTGTGTTAATAGTGACAAAAAAAACCGAAGTCTAAAACTTCAGTTTTTTTAGTTGCCTATGTTTATTGGACTTAATCTTTGTAGACACCCATTGAGTCATATTTATTCATACGTTGACTTACCAGTTCTTTTGGTGATAAGTTTTTAAGCTCATTATAAGACTTAACAATTGCGTCCTTAACTTCCAAAAATGTTTTTTCTCTATCGGTGTGCGCACCTCCTAGTGGTTCTTTGATTATACAATCCACTAACTTCATGCGTTTCATATCCTTAGCAGTAAGCTTTAATGCTTCTGCAGCCTGTTCTTTATATTCCCAACTTCTCCATAATATTGATGAACATGATTCAGGGGAAATAACAGAATACCAAGTATTTTCTAACATCATTACCTTATCACCTACTCCGATACCTAGTGCACCACCAGAAGCACCTTCTCCAATAATAATAGTTATGATTGGAACTTTTAATCGTGCCATTTCAAGGATATTTCTGGCAATCGCTTCTCCCTGACCTCGTTCTTCAGCCTCCAAGCCAGGATAGGCCCCTGGAGTATCTATTAGCGTGACAACAGGGATTCCAAATTTTTCTGCTGACTTCATTAGTCGCAGCGCTTTACGGTATCCTTCTGGATTTGACATGCCGAAATTACGGTATTGCCTTGTTTTGGTATTGTAACCTTTTTGTTGACCTATAAACATGTAGGTCTGATCTCCAATTTTACCAAGTCCACCAATCATAGCTTTATCGTCTTTTACATTACGATCTCCATGTAATTCTAAAAACGAATCTCCACAAAGTGCATTAATATGATCTAAAGTATAAGGTCTATTAGGATGACGAGATAACTGAACACGTTGCCAAGCCGTTAGGTTTTTATAAATATTCTTTTTTGTATCGGCTAATTTCTTTTCAATCTGCTTGCAAGTTTCAGTAACGTCAACATCACTTTCTTTGCCAATAATTTCACATTTCTGCAACTGCTCTTCTAATTCTTTTATAGGTAGTTCAAACTCTAAATATTCCATACAATTTGAAGTTAATTTTATAGTTAGTTAAGTGTACAAATATAAAAACTTTAATTGGTTATACTGGTGCTATTAGATTTTCGTTTCTTATAGTTTTTTAAAATAGCATCCATGACTATAGTACCTATAATAATAGTGGCACCAACGTAAAATTGCGGTGTCATTTTCTCTTTATCTGGAAATAAAACCAAAGCCATAGCAATACCATAAACAGGCTCTAAATTATAACTAAGAATTACTGTATATGGACTAATATAACGCATGACATCAATTGCGCCTATAAAGGCATAAGCCGTGCAAATAGATGCTAAAATGAAAATATAAACCCAATCCATATCAGATAATGTAAAAAACTCTGCATTGAATCGTCTTCCTGTGAGCAAAATGAATATTGAAATAAAAACAACACCACTCATAAATTCATAAAATGAGATTACTGTTGCATTATGTTTCTCGATAAATCGTCCGTTAATAACAGCAAAAATGGTAGAAAACAAAGCACATAAAAGCCCAAGAATTATTCCATTGATATACCCCACTTCACTACTGGTAATTAATATAACCCCTAGAACTACGACTACACCAAAAAAAATTTCATAGCCAAGAATTCGCCTCTTAAAAATTATAGGTTCAATGAAAGAGGCAAAAAAAGCTCCTGAAGAAAACATAGCTAAAGCAATGGAAACATTGGCTTGGTTAATAGCTTCGAAAAATGTAATCCAATGCAACGCTATTAAAACACCAGCCCCTGAAAACTGTAAAAATGTTTTTTTATCAATTTTTAAATTAAGTCTAATAAGCTTTACATATAAAAACATCAAAACGCCAGCAATAGCCATTCTATACCATACTAAAGCTAATGAACCTATGGTTATTAGTTCTCCTAAAATAGCTGTGAACCCAGCGATAAAAACCAAAAAATGTAAATGAAGGTAATGCTTGAGTTTAACGTTTGGCATTTTGTAAAAGGTATACCGCTAAAATACCAAATATAAAATTAGGAAACCATACTGCTATTACCGCAGGAAAATTAGACTGCTCTGCCATCACTCCAAAGATTTTATCGAAAAAGACATAAATCATAGCGATAGCAATTCCAAAAGCCAAATTAATTCCCATTCCTCCTCTGCGCTTGACAGAAGAAACGGCAACAGCAATAATTGTTAAAATAAATATGGAAACTGGCAAACTCCATTTTTTAAGTTTAACTACCTCATAACGACCAATATTCGGGGAGCCACGCCGCTTTTCGGCAGCAATAAATCTCAACAATTCGCCATAAGACTTAGTTTCGGCCGCGTATTCAACTGGAGTTAAATCTTCTAACTCAAACGAAAATTTGATGGTTTTTCGTCTGACCTTTTCGACTGTCTCGATACCGTTTTCAAAAGTACGCTTTAAATAGCCCGTCAATCTGTAAGTACTATCTTCTTCTATGTACCTAATATTATCTGCAAAGACTTTATACTTAAGTTCGTTACCCTCAAAGTGCTCATAAGTAAAATTCATTCCGACCTTTCTTTCCGGCACAAAACTACTTACATAGATGTAGTCATTATCATTAATTTGTTGATAAACATCTCTAGTTTTTTGAACTTTCTTATTCTTCTTTAAGTATTTAAACTTAAATTCATTAAAACCTTGACTCGCAATTGGCGCAAGATACATACCTAAGACTAAGGCCAGACCTGCTACAAGGGTTGCGCCTATTAAATAAGGTCTTAAAAATCGGGAAAATGAAACGCCAGAACTTAAAAAAGCTACAATCTCTGTATTATTTGCCAACTTCGACGTAAACCAAATAACTGACAAAAATAAGAACAATGGAAATAATAAGTTTGCAAAGTATACCGTAAAATCAACATAATAGGCCGTTACTTCAGCAAATGGAGCTTTATTTTCAAGAATTTTACCTACTTTTTCTGCAAGGTCAACTGTTATTCCGATTGGAATAAACAAGAGTAACATCATTAAAAATGTGAGTAAATATCGTTTTAATATGTACCAATCTAGGATTTTCACAATTTATAATCGCTTATCCATTTGCTTTACCATTTTATCTTTCCAAGTACCAAAGTCACCAACAATAATGTGTTTTCTTGCCTCTCGTACTAACCATAAGTAGAAACCAAGGTTATGAATCGTTGCAATTTGCTTTCCTAATAATTCATTTACAGTAAATAAATGCTTCAAATATGCTTTTGAATATTCTGTGTCCACAAAAGTAATTCCCATTTCATCTATTGGTGAAAAGTCGTCAGCCCACTTTTTGTTTTTAATATTTATGGTTCCATGAGCTGTAAACAACATGCCATTGCGAGCATTACGTGTTGGCATCACGCAATCAAACATGTCCACACCTAAAGCAATGTTTTCTAATATATTAATAGGTGTACCTACTCCCATAAGATATCTCGGTTTATCTTCTGGTAATATATCACAAACTACGTCGGTCATGGCATACATTTCTTCAGCAGGTTCACCAACCGATAATCCACCAATGGCATTTCCTTGGGCACCTGCGTTTGCAATGTACTCAGCAGATTGTATTCTAAGATCTTTATACGTGCTTCCCTGAACTATCGGAAAAAACGTCTGTTCATAACCATATTTAAATGGCAATTTTTTTAAATGTGTAAGACAGCGCTCTAACCAGCGATGCGTCATATGCATTGATCGTTTAGCATAATTATAATCGCATGGATAGGGGGTACATTCATCAAAAGCCATAATGATGTCTGCCCCAATACTACGCTGTACCTCCATGACATTCTCTGGTGTAAAGACATGATAACTACCATCTATATGCGATCTAAACTTAACGCCTTCTTCTTTGATTTTTCTGTTGGCCGATAATGAATAGACTTGATAGCCTCCCGAATCTGTAAGAATATTACGATCCCAATTCATAAATTTGTGCAGTCCTCCGGCTTGTTCTAGAATTGGAGTTTGAGGTCTTAAGTACAAGTGGTAGGTGTTCCCTAAAATAATATCGGGATTGATATCGTTCTTTAGTTCTCTTTGATGAACTCCTTTAACGGTTGCCACGGTTCCAACAGGCATAAAAATCGGTGTTTCTATAGTGCCATGATCCGTTGTTATTAAACCAGCTCTTGCTTTGGTATATATATCTTCTGCTAAACGTTTAAATTTCATCAAAATTGAGTATGCAGGCAAATATAAATAACTCTATAACATTGACATCTTAATAAAATTTAAAATTGTTAGCAAATCCTAAAAATCGTTAATAAGTGTAAACATTCCCCTTTTGTTAAGCTTTTATAAAAAACTATTTTTGCAGCATTAATTTTATCTGATAAAACATGTCTAATATTCAAGAGTTAGAAGATTTAACTACACAGGTCCGAAGAGATATTTTAAGAATGGTACACAGGGTTAATTCTGGTCACCCAGGAGGTTCCTTAGGCTGTGCTGAATTCTTTGTTTCCCTATACAATGAGGTTATGGAAACACATAAAGATTTTAGTATGGATGGCATTGGTGAAGACTTATTCTTCTTATCTAATGGTCATATATCGCCTGTTTATTACAGTGTGCTTGCAAGGGCTGGCTTTTTTCCAGTTGATGAACTTAATACGTTTAGACTTATAGATTCTCGTCTACAAGGACATCCTACAACACACGAAGGTTTACCGGGAGTTAGAATAGCATCTGGTTCCTTAGGTCAAGGTATGTCGGTTGCCATTGGGGCAGCGGAAGCTAAAAAGTTAAATAGCGATAATCATTTGGTTTACAGCCTACATGGAGATGGAGAATTGCAAGAAGGACAAAATTGGGAGGCTATAATGTATGCTTCTGCCAGAAAGATCGATAACCTTATTGCCACTATAGATTTGAATGGTCAACAAATTGATGGTTCAACTGATGACGTTTTACCTTTAGGAAGTGTTAAAGGTAAATTTGAAGCTTTCGGATGGACAGTCATCGAAATTGAAGAAGGAAACAATATTAAAGCAATTCTTGATGGTATGGCAAAAGCCAAAACCTTAACCGGAAAAGGAAAACCTGTTTGTGTTTTATTAAAAACTGTTATGGGTAATGGCGTTGATTTTATGATGCATACCCATGCGTGGCATGGTAAAGCACCTAACGACGAGCAACTGGAAATTGGTTTAGCTCAAAATACAGAAACTTTAGGGGACTATTAATTTTAAGAATCAGAACTAATGAAAACTTATACGAATACAGGAAATAAAGATACGCGCTCTGGTTTTGGAGCTGGATTAACGGAACTTGGAAAAACCAATGAAAATGTCGTTGCTCTATGCGCCGATCTTACAGGATCTCTAAAGATGGATGAGTTTAAAGCCAATCATCCTGAACGCTTTTTTCAAGTTGGTATTGCAGAAGCAAACATGATTGGTATTGCGGCAGGTATGACTATAGGAGGAAAAATTCCATTTACAGGAACATTTGCAAATTTTTCGACCGGTCGTGTTTATGATCAAATAAGACAAAGCGTTGCTTACTCAGATAAAAATGTGAAAATTTGTGCTTCTCACGCTGGTGTAACTTTAGGTGAAGACGGTGCAACACACCAAATATTAGAAGACATTGGTTTAATGAAAATGTTACCTGGAATGACGGTTATAAACACTTGCGATTATAATCAAACCAAGGCTGCAACTTTGGCTATTGCGAAGCATCACGGACCAGTTTACTTACGTTTTGGAAGACCAAAAGTCCCAAACTTTACTCCTGAAAATGGCGATTTTAACATTGGTAAAGCGGTTAAACTTATTGATGGAAATGACGTAACTCTTGTTGCAACTGGGCACCTAGTTTGGGAAGCTCTAGAAGCTGCTAAAGCACTACACGAAAGTGGCATTAGCGCCGAGGTTATAAACATTCACACCATTAAACCACTAGATGATAAAGCTATTTTAGAATCAGTGAATAAAACTGGATGTATTGTAACGGCAGAAGAGCATAACTTCTTAGGTGGACTTGGCGAAAGTGTTGCCAGAGTTCTGGCACAGCACAATCCAACTCCTCAAGAATTTGTTGCAACGCAAGACACATTTGGTGAATCTGGCACTCCTGCACAGCTTATGGAAAAGTATGGTTTAAATAGTGAAGCCATCCTGAAAGCTGCAAAAACAGTACTTAAAAGAAAATAAGTTCATTTTGGCAACGTTTTTGATTTTAGTCATCTAATCTTAAAAACGAACATTATGAAAAATTTTAAAAAGTCGGCCTTATTTGCTGCTTTGTTGGCTTTAATTGGCTTTAGTCTTAATGCCCAAAATAGCAGTGCTTTCGGCATCAAAGGAGGTCTAAATTATAGTGCTAATGGAGACTATTTTGAGTCCATTGGAGATAATGCGAAAAGTCCAAACCGTAATATTGGTTATCATGTAGGTGTTTTTGGTAAAATTGGGGATAAACTTTACTTTAAACCAGAATTAGTCTATACAGCCACAAAAAGTGATTACGAGAGTAATGACTTTAAAATCAAGAAAATTGATGCACCGTTATTAGTTGGTTTAAAAGTATTAGGACCAGTAAGCGTGTTTGGTGGACCATCACTTCAATATATTCTAGACACTGAATTTGATGGTATAAACATTAGCAATGTAGCTGATGAATTCACTGTAGGCTTAAACTTTGGAATTGGCCTCAACTTAAATAAGGTTGGGATCGATTTAAGATATGAGCGTGGCTTTAAGGATAATGAAGCTAATTTTATTAATAATAACCTTGGAACTGGAATGGCCAGTAGAATTGATACAAGACCAGATCATCTTATTTTAAGTTTATCAATAGCTCTATAGCAATAGAAGTAGATATTTTTGCAGAAATAAAAAAGCCGCTAAATAGCGGCTTCTTTGTGGTCAATTAAATTTTATATTAAGAATCTTGATTTGATTCTGTCTCTTCGGGATCCAAATAATTAGGTATCCCATTTACACCAATATCATTTGTTGGATCACCATCACCATCAATATCCTCAAATATTGTTAAAATTCCATCACCATCATCATCTACGTCAAAATAATCAGGAATTTCATCTTCATCGGTATCTTCGTCATTAACATCTAAATTCATGTTATAATCTTCAATGTAAGAAGGAATTCCATCATTATCATGATCATCAATTTCATATTGCAATAATTCAAATTTAAAAATTAAGTTCGAATAAGAAGGTATGCCGCCTTGAGAGCCAGCAAAGTATGCCAAACCAGAAGGAATAAACATCATGCCAAGACCGTAATTATTATAATTTGTAATACCATCCGAGCCATTAAAAAAACTCTCAGCAACACTAAATTCTGGTAAAATTAATTGCCATCCTCTTATTACACCACCCGAAAAACCGATGCCTTGCATAGGGAAATCTTCTGGTGTAGCTACACCATCAAAGACTTCACCATCAACTTCTAAATATCCTTCGTATCGAACTCTTACTCTATCTGTAAAATTTGGTGAATCTCCGCCACCTTCATTTAAGCTAAGGAAATAATACTCATAATCAGTATCATCAAATACGGTCGTTCTAGTTTCAATTGCATCTAGTAATAAAGTACTGCCATCAGGAACCGTTTCACCTTCTGCGAGCTCTGTGATAATTATGTCATCAATTCTGTGGTTAGATCCACTTTCAAACAAACTAGAATTATAATAATGCGTTGATAAGTAATCCATTATAGAATCTCTATCAGCGGCTTGTTGTTCTGCTCTGTCTCTAATTACAATCGTTCGATTAGATTCATCATCATCTCCACACGAAATAAAGACCATAATTAAAGCTATGGCACACAGTAATAATTTTAGAAATTTTAATTTCATTTTCTCAGCGTTAGAAATAGAGATTGTCTTCTAGCTCTATTCAGTTCATTATTGCTCATTTTACGGGTGCAAGATACAATTTTATAATACTTTTGCACAATAAGATTAACGTAGTTTTTAGTTAAAAAATATATGCGAATTGATAAATTTTTGTGGTGTGTTAGGTACTATAAAACCCGTAATATGGCAACACAAGCATGCAAAAAAGGGCAAATTAAATTGAATGGCACCGCAGTTAAGCCTTCAAGGGAAGTTTATGCGACGGATAAAATAGAACTAAGAAAAAATCAAATTAGCTATAAATTAACTGTAAATGATTTACCGCCAAATCGAGTCGGTGCTAAACTTGTTGATATTTATCGTACAGACACAACACCAAAAGAAGCCTTTGAGGCACAAGAGCTTTTAAAATATAGTAAGGATTACTATCGAAAAAAAGGCACCGGTAGACCAACTAAGAAAGATCGACGCGATATAGATGATTTCTATGAAGAAGAATGAATTAAATGAACATTACTGGGACTTTCGTTACCAAACTAATAGTATAGGCTGGAACATTGGCTATCCCACTACACCAATTAAAACTTATATAGATCAATTAAATGATAAATCAGTTAAGATTTTAATTCCAGGTGCAGGTAATGGTTATGAAGCTGAATACTTATGGAACAATGGTTTTAAAAATATTTTTGTCCTTGATATAGCAAAAACACCGTTACTAAACCTCAAAAGTAGGGTTCCAGATTTTCCTGATGCACAACTTCTACACATGAATTTTTTTGACTTGAATATAACTTTTGATTTAGTCTTAGAACAGACTTTCTTCTGTGCTTTAAATCCTATCTTAAGACCAAAATATGCTCAAAAGATGCATAAAATACTAGGATTCAAAGGGAAACTCGTTGGTTTGTTATTTGATTTTGAACTTACCCAACAAGGCCCGCCTTTTGGTGGAACGAGGAATGAATATCAAAACCTATTCGATCTATTGTTTAATGTAAAGGTTCTTGAACGATCATTTAATTCAATTAAACCGCGTGATGGTAAAGAACTGTTTTTTATCTTTGAGAAGTTGAAAGAAGTACAGGATTAATATTTGAAACTAACCGAATGGCATTAACTAAAAATACAATTTTAAGTCACCAAGAAATTGAACATAAAATAAGGCGTATTGCATATCAAATTTATGAAAGTAATGCTAATGAAACTGAAATTGTGATTGCTGGAATTGAAACTAACGGTTACATCTTAGCAAAAAAAATTAAGCAACAACTCGATCAGATTTCTAATATTGAATCTAGCCTTTGTAAAGTTAATATCAATAAAGAGGCTCCGACAGAGCCAATTACAACATCAATTAAAAAAGAAGACTACACCAACAAATCGCTTGTGCTGATTGATGATGTTTTAAATTCAGGAAGTACTCTAATATATGGCATTAAACATTTTTTAGATGTACCGTTGAAACGATTTAAAACAGCAGTCTTAGTTAACCGTAATCACAAAAAATATCCGGTTAAGGCAGATTTTAAAGGTATTTCATTATCGACATCTTTATTTGAACATGTTCATGTCAACATTTCTAAACAACCCTATGAGGCCTATTTAGATTAATTTCAAAAGAATATCTTCTAAAATATCTTTTTGAGTTAAGTCATCTGCATTTAAAATGTACTGCGCCTGATTGTAAAACTGCGTTCTTTCAAACAGATGCTTCCCTATAAATTCTGATAATTCATCTGTAGTTTCTAAATGACTTATGAGTGGCCGATTTTGTTTCTCTAGGAATAACCGCTTAACTAAGGAAGGAATTGAAAGCTTTAAATAAAAAGAAGAAGTCTCTTCACTAGCTTTGATTGTATTAAGATTACTGGCATAACAAGGCGTACCGCCACCTAAAGCTAAAACTACGTCTTCTTTACTACTTAAGATCTCATTTAAATATATTGTCTCTTTCTTTCTGAAATAGATTTCACCTCTATTGGCAAAAATTTCTGGAATTGAAGCTCTTTCTTTATCAGAAATATACTCATCCAAATCAATAAATTCGTATTTCAAAACACGAGCGAGCTTTTTTCCAATTGTGGATTTTCCAGACCCCATGTATCCCATAAAAACAACTCTCATTACGCTTATATTTTGATTATGAATTCAGTAGAAGCATTAAGTACAAAAAAACAAAAATTTAAGCAAAAAAAGTATTGTTTTATTAATTAAACATTTTATATTTGCACCCTCGTTACAGAGAACCACTTATTGACCGGGTAGCTCAGTTGGTAGAGCATCTCCCTTTTAAGGAGAGGGTCCTGGGTTCGAGCCCCAGCCCGGTCACAAGAAAAGTTAAGCTTTTGCTTAGCTTTTCTTATTTTTATAGTATTCATAATTGCACACGTGGCGGAATTGGTAGACGCGCTGGCTTGAGGGGCCAGTGACCGTTTAGGTCGTGGAAGTTCGAGTCTTCTCGTGTGCACTTTTCTAAAACTCCCCTTCCTGCCCTAATTTATTAACATCATAGATCTAATTAACATTATATTTTTATTTAAATTTTGTTAATTCTACTGTATTTATCTGTATAAACCTTATTTTTGTTTAAACATTTTTATTAAAAAATGAACAATATTAAAAATCAGTTTAGTATCAAAGACCTTGAGAATCTCACAGGGATCAAAGCGCATACCATCAGAATATGGGAGAAACGCTACAATTTGTTACAACCAAAACGTACTGATACAAATATTAGATATTACAGTCTTGCAAGCTTTCAAAAGTTACTCAATGTAAGTTACCTCAATAATAATGGTTATAAAATCTCGAAGATTGCCAAAATGGAAGAACATAAAATTCCGATTTTAGTTAGAGAGATTGCTGCTGAAAGTAACTTAGAAGGCCATGCGATTAATGCCTTTAAGCTTTCTATGCTTAATTTTGATCAAGGCTTATTTTATAATACATACGAATCACTGCTGAGAGAAAAGGATTTTGTTGATATTTTCTATGATATATTTATTCCACTATTAACAGAAATAGGACTCTTATGGCAAACTGACACTATAACACCTTCTCATGAGCATTTCTTAACTTCCTTTATTCGTCAAAAGATTCTCATTAATACAGAAAAGATTCAGTCTAAACAGATAAATAAATCTAAAAAGACTTTTGTATTGTATTTACCAGAAAATGAAATCCACGAATTAGGATTGATGTTTATCAACTATCAACTCGTAGCAAAAGGTTATCAATCTATATTTTTAGGTATGAGTGTTCCTGCCGATAGTTTGGCGGATTTAAAAAAATATTACGACGAAATTATATTCATATCGTACTTCACGGTTA
The DNA here is from genome assembly GCF_013213975.1 of Winogradskyella sp. Taxonomy (GTDB): domain Bacteria; phylum Bacteroidota; class Bacteroidia; order Flavobacteriales; family Flavobacteriaceae; genus Winogradskyella. The sequence continues at coordinate 15,833 of NZ_JABSST010000023.1, read as the reverse complement.
AACCAGAAAAAGCACAGATAAATCAATATCTGGAAGATTTCCGGGAATTAATACTAACGAATGATAAAATAGAACTTTGGATTTTAGGTAAAATGCTGAATACCTTAAATTTAAATAATTTACCCAAAGGTGTTTCAGCATTTATGAGTATACAAGATCTGTTTAAAACGTTATGAGTAAATCAGTTTCAATAATTGGTTCGGGGTTTTCCGCACTCTCGGCCGCTTGTTATTTGGCTAAAGAGGGACACAAAGTTTCAGTTTTTGAAAAGAATCCAACTGTTGGCGGAAGAGCCAGACAACTCCTAAAAGACGGATTCACATTTGATATTGGTCCGAGTTGGTATTGGATGCCTGATATCTTCGAAAAGTTTTTCAATGATTTTGATAAAAAAACAAGTGATTATTACCAGCTAGACAAGTTAAGCCCCGCTTATAAAATCTTTTTTTCAGATGAGATCATAACTATTGGCGATCATATGGATCAAATTTGTGAAGAATTTGAACGAATTGAAAGTGGCAGTTCTAAACCACTTAGAAAATTTATTGCTCAAGCTCAAGAACATTATGATATAGCCATTAATAAAGTAGTTCTTAAACCTGGTGTTTCGCCATTTGAATTGGTCACTAAAGATACTGTAACAAGGGTTGATCGCTTTTTTAAAACGATTAGTACAGAAGTTCGTAAAAAATTTAAAAACCCTAAGCTCATTTCAACTTTAGAATTTCCTGTACTATTTTTAGGTGCAAAACCTAATCAAACACCTTCATTCTATAGTTTTATGAATTTTGCAGATTTTGGTTTGGGAACATGGCACCCAAAAGGTGGTATGTACGAAATAATTAAGGCCATGAAAAATCTTGCGGAAAGTTTAGGTGTTACTATAAATACCAATTGTACTGTTGAAAAAATTAATGTGATCGCTAATAAGGCAGCTAGTATAAGTGTTAACGGAAAACAAATCGAATCCGATGTAATTTTAAGTGGTGCAGATTACCATCACACCGAATCATTATTAGCGAAACCATATAGACAATACTCAGAAACTTATTGGAGCAAACGCACTTTTGCCCCTTCATCTTTATTATTTTATGTTGGCTTTAACAAGAAACTAATAAACATTGAACACCATAATTTATTCTTCGATACCGACTTCGAAATCCATGCAGAAAATATATATGATGACCCCAAATGGCCCGAAAATCCATTATTTTATGTTAACTTTCCATCAGTAACGGATTTAAGTATGGCACCTGAAGGCTGCGAAACAGGATTTTTTCTCATCCCAATCGCACCAGGATTAGAAGACACTCCTGAGCTAAGAGATCAATATTTTGACTTAATTATCAATAGATTTGAAAAGCGTACAGGTCAAAATATTCTAGAACATATACTTTTTAAAGAATCATTTTGTGTTAATGATTTTATAAGTGAATATAACTCGTACAAAGGCAATGCCTATGGTATGGCAAATACCTTACGGCAGACTGCTTTTTTAAGACCAAAATTAAAAAGTAAAAAAGTAGATGGTTTATACTTTACAGGACAATTAACAGTTCCTGGACCTGGTGTTCCACCTTCTTTAATATCAGGAAAGCTTGTGGCAGAACTGATTGAAAAAAATGAAGTTTAATTTTAAGCACACATTCTATGAAATCAATTTTTGATAACGTCTCAAAAAATTGCAGCAAGCTTGTTACTAATGCTTACAGCACATCATTTTCTATGGCCACTAAAATGCTATCAGATTGCATTAGACAAGATATATATAATATATATGGGTTTGTTAGATTGGCAGACGAAATAGTTGATACTTTCCATAATTACGATAAAGAAAAGCTTTTTAGAAATTTTGAAAAAGAATTGGAAAATGCTTTAATTGATAAGATTAGCCTCAACCCTATATTAAACGCTTTTCAGGAAACCTATCACAAATACAATATAGATAAGCCTTTAGTAGATGCATTTATGAATAGTATGCGTTTAGACCTTTACAAAAAAGATTACCTAACAGAGGAAGAATATAAAAATTACATCTATGGTTCAGCCGATGTCGTGGGATTAATGTGTTTAAAGGTTTTTGTTAAGGGTGATAATACCAAGTATGAAGATTTAAAAAACTCGGCAATGAGTTTAGGCTCTGCATTTCAAAAAGTAAATTTTCTGAGAGACCTAAAAGCAGATTTTGAAGACCTAAGTAGAACCTATTTCCCAAATACAGACCTAAATCACTTAGACGAAGTCTCAAAACAAGCCATTATTAGTGATATTGAAAATGACTTTTCAAAGGGATTACAAGGGATTAAAAAGTTACCTTTAGAGGCGCGATTTGGAGTGTTTATGGCATATCGTTATTACAATAAGTTATTACAAAAACTAAAAAATACACCTGCTTTAGAGATAAAATCAGCCCGAATTAGAGTTCCAAATTATAAGAAAATAGAGCTTCTTACGAGGAGTTATGTAAAATATCAATTAAACCTTTTATAATACCTGCTTAATTATGCAAATTGCACTTTGGATAGCCATTTTATTACTAACTTTCTGCATCATGGAGTTTAATGCGTGGTTTACACATAAGTATATCATGCACGGATTTCTATGGAGCTTACATAAAGACCATCATCATAAGGATCATGATAGCTGGTTTGAGCGTAATGATGCTTTTTTTATTTTTTATGCTGTTGTGAGCATGGGTTGTTTCTATTTGTGGAACTATGAAGGTGTTTGGTTCACCCTTCCTATTGGGCTGGGTATTTTATTTTATGGTATGGCCTATTTTATTGTTCATGATATATTCATTCATCAGCGTTTTAAATTGTTACGTAATATAGATAACAAATATGCTCGTGGTGTTCGCCGTGCACACAAAATCCACCATAAACATCTAGGTAAAAATAAGGGTGAAAACTTTGGGATGCTTATCGTTCCGTTTAAATACTTTAAATAACCTATTCTGATAAAAATTGATCTAGTTGACTTCTAACAGTAGCACTATTCCAATCTACAGCTCCAGATTCATCAACAACAATTTCACCTTTTTTATTGATTATAAAAGTTCTAGGGATACTTGAAGTGTGTAGCTCTGGAGGTACATTTCTAGTTGGTCTAAATACCTCAAATGTAAAATCACGCTTCTCCTTAAAATTTTTCACAGTTTCAAAATCGTCAGTCGTAGAAAAAACAAAAACAACATCACCTTTATAATCGTTATATAGAGCTTGAAGGCTTGGCATTTCCGCAATACAAGGAGGACACCAAGTTGCCCAAAAATTTAAAACAACAACTTTACCTTTTGTATCATCAAAATTTAGGACATAATTATTATCCGATTTTAAATTCCATCCTTCATAATTTACCTTAACTCGATCGTCACTATCAATTATTGAAGATTGATTAACAAAACTTAGCCCTTTATGTAAAAGTACCTGAATAGGTTGCCTGGTCTGCGGAATTATAAAAATGGCAATAATAATTAAGAAAAGAATATTGCGCTTTGTGAGTTTAGCCTTCATTAATAACTAATTTAAGCAGAAGTTTGATAAATCCTAATTTGCTTTCTATTAAAATCAATAATTCTATCCTCCCTAAGTTCGTTCATCAAAATATTTAGCGTTGGTCGGGATATACCGATTAGCGCGGCTATATCCCTTTGTGTATAGGGATTATTGATAATATGATCTCCTGTTGTATCGTAATGGTATCCATAATCTTCACAAAGTTCTTGTAAAAATTCCATCAATCGAGTTTTAGAATCTTTAAAAAGTAATAATTGAAGCCTACGTTCTAACTTTTTGAATTTAAACCCTATGAACTTATAAATTCTAAGACTAAAAGTTTTATTATCTCTCATCAAATCATGCATTGTACTTACACCAACTGGACAAATGGATGTATTATTATCCAAAGATTGGGCAAATTCATCTCGCCTTTCCTCACCGAGAATAGCCTTTTCTACAAAAAGTTCACCTTGTCTTAATATCGCTTTAACAACTTCAGTACCATCTTTATTATAATAACCGATTTTAACTTTACCCTTTTCGATTAAATATACCTTGTTGGCAGCATCTTCTTCAAAATAAATGTAATCGCTTTTCTTATAAGCATCAAAATCTTGACAGGCTTTATATTGCTTGAACTTATGCGGGCAAAGTAGGTTTAATAGATTGATGTCTTCAAATACCCATATTACATTCATGACTAATTAAGATTTATTGCGTTGCATCTTGTGTCGCATTTATAAGTAATACCTTTCAATAGGCAAAAAAAAACTCCCAGTTGTAAACTGGGAGTTCTGTTCATTACAAATTAGTATTTTAATTAAGCATTCTGCTTTTTAATTAAATTCAATGCAGAACCTTCATTATACCACTCAATTTGAGAATCATTATACGTGTGATTTAATGCAATAGTATCTTTTGAACCGTCTAAATGAACAACTTCAACGTGAAGTGGTTTTCCAGGCGCAAACTCATTAAGATCAAGAAAATTGAACGTATCATCCTCTTGGATTAAATCATAATCTGCTTCGTTAGCAAATGTTAAACCTAACATTCCTTGTTTCTTTAAATTCGTTTCATGAATTCTTGCAAAAGATTTTACAATTACAGCTGCAACTCCAAGATGTCTTGGTTGCATAGCTGCATGTTCTCTTGATGAACCTTCGCCATAATTATGATCTCCAACAACAACGGACCAAACACCATTCTTTTTATAATCGCGCTGAGTATCTGGCACACCACCATATTCACCAGTTAATTGATTCTTGACAAAATTAGTTTTCTTATTAAAAGCATTTACTGCACCTATTAGTGTGTTATTAGCAATATTATCTAAATGGCCTCTAAATCGTAACCAAGGACCTGCCATGGAGATATGATCAGTAGTACACTTACCTAAAGCTTTAATTAATAATTTAGCACCGGTTACTGCATCACCTATTGGCTCAAAAGGAGTTAACAACTGTAAACGTTCTGATTCTGGATTTACAGTAACTACTACTCCACTTCCATCTGCCACTGGTTCTAAATAACCATTTTCTTTAACATCAAATCCTTTAGGTGGTAATTCCCATCCTGTTGGCTCATCTAACATCACCTCTTCCCCATTTTCATTGATTAAAGTATCTGTTATTGGGTTAAAATCTAAGCGCCCTGCAATAGCGATAGCTGCCGTAATTTCAGGTGATGCAACAAAGGCATGTGTGTTTGGATTACCATCAGCACGCTTCGCAAAGTTTCTGTTAAATGAGTGCACTATACTATTTTTAGGAGCATTCTTTGGATCGTTGTAACGTGCCCATTGTCCAATACATGGACCACATGCATTAGTGAATATTTTAGCGTCTAACTTTTCAAATACATCTAGAATACCATCACGCTCCGCTGTGTAACGCACCTGCTCTGAACCTGGATTAATGCCGAACTCAGCTTTTGTTTTTAATCCTTTGTCTAAAGCTTGTTGTGCAATTGATGATGCTCGAGATAAATCTTCATACGATGAATTAGTACAAGATCCGATTAAACCCCATTCTACTTGCATTGGCCAATCGTTGGCTTTAGCCTTATCCGTCATATCACTTCCAACTTCAGTAGATAAATCTGGAGTAAATGGTCCATTTAATAGTGGTCCTAATTCTGATAAATTTATATCAATTACCTGATCAAAATACTGCTCTGGGTTAGCATATACTTCAGCATCTGCGGTTAAATATTCTTTTATTTTGTTAGCTTCATCAGCAACATCAGCTCTATCTGTTGCTCTTAAATAACGTTCCATTGAATCATCGTATCCAAACGTCGATGTAGTTGCTCCAATTTCTGCTCCCATATTACAAATAGTTCCTTTACCAGTACAAGACATGGATAAAGCTCCTGGTCCAAAATATTCTACAATAGCACCAGTACCGCCCTTTACGGTTAATATCTCAGCAACCTTTAAAATAACATCCTTAGGTGCTGTCCAACCAGATAACTTTCCAGTTAATCTTACACCAATGAGTTTAGGGAATTTTAATTCCCAAGCCATACCAGCCATAACATCTACAGCATCAGCACCACCTACTCCAATAGCCACCATTCCTAAGCCTCCAGCATTAACAGTATGAGAGTCTGTACCAATCATCATACCACCTGGAAACGCATAGTTTTCTAATACTACTTGATGAATAATACCAGCACCAGGTTTCCAAAATCCAATGCCATATTTATTAGAAACTGACTCTAAAAAATTAAATACTTCACTACTTGTGTTATTAGCATGTTTTAAGTCTGTTGCTGCCCCTTCCTTCGCTTGAATTAAGTGGTCACAATGTACTGTGGTTGGCACTGCTACCTTAGGCTTCCCTGCCTGCATAAATTGTAATAGTGCCATTTGAGCAGTAGCATCTTGACAAGCCACACGATCTGGTGCAAAATCTACATAATCTTTACCTCTAGCGAAGATCTGAGTAGGCTTCCCATCCCATAAATGAGAGTATAATATTTTTTCTGAAAGGGTTAATGGCTTACCAACAATCTCACGTGCAGAATCAACACGCTCAGTCATGTTTGCATAAGCCTTTTTAATCATATCAATGTCAAATGCCATTATCGTTTATTTATAAGGTTGATAAATTTATTTTTTCGTCCAGCAAAAATACGAATTTCAAAAGATTTTTAAAAAAATGTAACAAAATCGTAAATTCTTTAAATTTAAATCATAAATGAAGGTAAATATTTTCATTAAATTAAAATATTAACAGTCATACTGATTAAATCCTGATAATTTAACAATTGAGCTTATTTAGAATAAATCTGAATTTTAGAATAGACTTTCAATAATCTTTTCGTCAGTCACCCCTTCGGCCTCAGCTTTGTAGTTTTTGATAATTCTGTGTCTTAGGATTCCGGTTGCAACAGCCTGTATATCTTCTATATCTGGTGAAAACTTCCCCTTAGTTACTGCGTGTGTTTTAGCGGCTAAAATTAAATTTTGAGATGCTCTTGGTCCAGCACCCCAACCTACAAAATCCTTGACTATAGAAGCTGCTGAACTTGCTTTCGGCCTTGTTTTACCCACTAAGGAAACCGCATATTCAACCACATTGTCTGCAACAGGAACACGTCTGATCACATTTTGAAAATCAAGAATCTCTTGAGCTGCAAACAAAGCATCAACGGATAATTGTGCATCTGTGGTTGTCGCCTTAACTACTTCGACCTCTTCCTCAAAAGAAGGATACTCTAAGTTAATAGCAAACATAAATCGGTCTAATTGTGCTTCTGGTAAGGGATAAGTTCCTTCTTGCTCTATAGGATTTTGCGTAGCCAATACAAAATACGGTAGACTTAATTTATATTGATGTCCAGCAACCGTAACTGCACGTTCTTGCATTGCTTCTAATAACGCTGCCTGAGTTTTTGGCGGTGTTCTATTAATCTCATCAGCTAGAATAATGTTTGCAAAAATTGGACCTTTGATGAACTTGAACTGGCGATTCTCATCAAGAATTTCACTTCCTAATATATCACTAGGCATTAAATCTGGAGTAAATTGAATGCGCTTAAAATCTAACCCAAGGGCCTGAGCAATGGTATTTACCATTAAGGTCTTTGCCAATCCAGGCACACCAATTAAAAGTGAATGACCTCCAGAAAAGATTGATATTAGTATTTGATCAACAGCACGTTCTTGACCAACAATAACCTTGGCTATTTCTTCTTTTAAAGCCTTGTATTTCTCGACAAAATTCTCAATAATCGCAACATCTGACATAAACTATTCTGTTTTTAACCAATTACTTTGATAATCACAATCTCTATACTCCCCATTAATTTTAATATAAGTTTCTAGAATAGCTTCTTTTTGCCATTTTTCTATAGCCTTTATCTGTTTATCGTAAAGTGCTAAATCCTTGATTTTTAAATAATCTCTGGCAAAATCTGCTTTATGATCATCGATTCTGTCCGTTACAGTCATGATTTTAAACTTTATCGTGTTGACTCTATCCTCGTCTTGAATAACTGGACTAATTTCCCCATCCTTTAATCCTTGAATCTGAGTATAAAGCTCGGTATCCATTTTGGTGAGCTCAAAATTAAAATCTTGAGTTGTTGGATTTGTTAATTGACCTCCTTCGAATTTTGTTTCTTTTTCATCACTAAATTCTCTGGCTGCCTCAGCGAAACTAATTTGACCTGCCACAATTTTTTCTCTAACCAAATCAATTTCATCTTTAGCCTTTTGAATAGCCGCTTGAGATAATTTTGGTCTTAATAAGATGTGCCTAACATCGTATTCTTGACCTCGAATCTTCTCCAAGTAAATAATATGATAACCAAAGTCCGTTTCAAATGGATCTGAAATTTCTCCTTCTTGTAAATTAAAAGCAACATCTCTAAACTCCTTTACCATTCGAGGCTGCTTTCTGTTCATTGTCGGTAGTAAACCTCCGTTATTTTTTGAACCTGTATCTTCAGAATAGAACAATGCTTTTGTTGTAAAACTTGAACCATTTTCTTCAACATCTTTTTTAAACTCCTTCAATTTATCGATAACAGCCTGCTTTGCTTCTTCAGTTACTTCTGGAATCACAACAATTTGAGCAACCTTTAATTCTGTACCAAATGTTGGTCGCTCATCTTCTGGTATCTCATTAAAAAATGTTCTCACCTCTTCTGGTGTAATCTCAACATCAGATATCACCTTATCCTGCATTTCTTTAGCGAGATATGCATTTTTATTGATCTCAAACATTTCATCACGTAATGCCTGTTCTGAATCTTTTTTGTAAAATTTAATAAGGCCATCCATATCGCCTTGAGTTTGCGCCATAATACCCTGAATCTGCTGTTCTACTAATGATTGAATATAAAGTTCATTAACCAAAACACTATCCTGTACAGCCTGGTGGGCATATAATTTCTTTTCAAGTAGACTTCCAAATAATTCGCACCGCGTCTTTCCTCGAAGGTCAGCACCTTGGGCTTCTAATTGTGCAATCTCGCGATCCAAATCAGATTCTAACACGATGTAATCACCTACAACCGCCGCAACTCCATCTGCTTTGATACGAGATTTATTGCCAGGATCATCTTTCTTTTTCAATAGTGGTGCAGCTTCTTCTTCTTCATCTGGAAGAATTTCTTGAGCATGTCCAATTGTTGTGAAGCACAAGCAAAACAATCCGAGTAGACTACTTATATATTTCAAATTTGTTGTTTGTAATGGCATCTTTTGTAATATCATTTTCTAATTGCTTGATAAGCTCTAACTTTCTTTTGTTAATAACGATCTGTTTTATTGACGGTAAGACATACTCTAAAGGAGCGTATTCATTTTGTAATCTAACGTCATTAACATGCATCAAATATAGGTTTATTGAGTCTTTGAGTTGTAAGAAATTAGATTTTTTTAACAGATCAATTTTATTTTCCTGGTTTACGACTGCTACTTTCTCTGCAACTTGATTATACTTAACCCATAACGAATCGTTTAAGGAATAAGACTTAAATTGAACAGAAATAGAATCTAGGTAGCGTTTATCCTTAGCTTCAAATCGTTTAAAGCGTTTAGTAATGGTATCTAAACCCACTGGATTCAGTGGTAAACTCACATATCTAAATTGTAATAAAACATCATTAAGCTTAAAAGATTCTCTATTGGATTCATAAAATACCTTAGCTTCACTAATAGTAACAACCGTATCAATATTTTTCTTAACTAAACCTTCTAAATAGGCTTTGGTAAATAGATCGCTTTTGTATTGCTCAACGAGCTTTGAGAATTCACTTTGTTTATCTTCAGAAAGATTAAGTAAGGCGCCATCCATTAGAAGTAGCTGTCTTGCCCAACGATTAATGTAGGCATTTACTAATACTAAACTATCTTCTTTACTTACACTTTTGGGTATAAGGTTAGCTATATCTTCCTCATAGAGATACGTATCATTTACTCTCGCAACAGGTTGACGATCATCAGTGGTTTTAAAAAAATCACAACCACAAAAGAGAATAGCAAAACACAGTATGGAAAAAGATTGTTTCAAAAAAATTATTGATTTTTAATTTTTTCCTTCACTGCTTGTAGCTCCTTATTATTAACCTCAACACTAAAGTTTTCATAAAGACTATCAATCCAGTTTTTCTCTAATTGCTCTTGATAATCATTTATGACATTCCCTTTAGCTTCTTCAAAAGTTTTGTCACCTGCAGGAACAATGTTATAGACATTTATAACATGAAAGGCTGCGTTGTGCTCGTATATTTTAGATATACCTTCCTTAATTTCAAAATCTTTAGGAAGTTTACTATCGGTTGTATTAAAAACTCCTTTAGTAAAAATGATATTGTTTTCTTTTTCAGTATTTAGGATGCTTTTAATCTCACTCTCTGTCTTTTGCTTCTTCATTAAATTTAAAGCTTGTTCTGCATTTAATCTATTTCCTGAAGATGCAATTAGGACATCTACACGCTCATCCCATTGGTATTTTGAGATATGTTTTTGAAAATACGCTGCTAATCCTAGAGTATCTTTTGAGGCTTTATTCCAAATTTCCTTTTCCATCAAATCAAATAATAACAATCCATCCCTATACTCTTTCAATATATTGGCAAAATCCTCATTTTCTAATTCTAAATTATCCTCTCGATAATGTAATATTGAGCGTTCAAAAAACTTGTCTAGTTCTTTATCAATAACTTCAGAAAACTCAGTAGGACGATTTGCATAGGCACGCTGGGCAGACATGAGATGTCTACCAAATTCATTATAGGTAAATACTTTGTCATTTATTGAAAAGACCATGGTCTCCTTTTCAAACTCTTCTGGAAGCCGCCAAGAGCGTGCAAAATATTCTTTAGTTAGAAGTTGAGAAAAATACGATTTTGCAACTTTGTTAAATACAATAGTATAACGTTTCTTTAACTCCTTAACCATGGCGTCATTTATTAATTTAGATCTAGAATCGCGCTTTACCCTAGATTCTAGGGTAGGTTTTAATTCTTCAAAAGATTCTACTGGCTTGAGTTTTAATCGTTTTATAATATGCCAACCATATTCAGTTTTAAATGGCTGACTTATCTGATCGTCTTCACTTAAAGCAAAAGCTTGATCTTCAAAAATAGTAGAACTTAATTGACCGCTTTTAAAAGGCTTTAAACCTCCTCCATTTTTTGCAGAACTTTTGTCATCAGAAAACTGCTTCGCCAAAGATTCAAAATTTTCACCTTGTTGAATCTTTTTATAAATATCATTAATTCGCTGTTCTGGATCTAAAAGCGTGTCTTTTTGTTTTAAAGCAATCATGATATGTGCGGCAGTAATTGTTCCTCTTGAAGGTCGTTTATCGTTGACCTGAACAACATGATAACCAAACTGGGTTCTAAAAGGCATTGATATGTCTCCTTTAGCAGTATTATAGGCGGCAGTTTCAAAATCATAAACCATTTTGAAGGCTGAAAAATACCCTAAGTCTTCTAAAAAAATAGTTTTACCATTATGCATATCATCCTTTACAGTATCAAATCCCTCCTTAAGTAAACGTTCTCTTAATTTCAAAACTTGATTGTATACTTCTATCGTATCTTTTGAACTTTCATCTAATCGAACTAACACATGAGAGGCTTTAATATCCACATTACTTCTGTCATAAGCCTCTTTAACTAATGCATCAGTAACCTTATTTTCGGACAAGTAATTTTTAGTCAATTGTTGTTTATAGCGTAAAAATTCACGTTGATATTTTGCATCTTCGTCTAGTTTTAAACGCTTAGCCTCCTTTAACTTTAATTGATACTCTGTAAATAACTTTAAATAACCATCAACATCTTTTTGACTTTCGTCTTTAACTAGATCTAAGTTTTTATTATATACTCTTAAAAATTCTGAAGTCATAATGGGTTCTCCGTCAACCCTTAGCAAAACTTCATCCTTATCTTGAGAAAAAGTAAGGCTAAACATAAACAATAATAAAAACGATAATCTAAATTTCAATTCCATCTTATTTTTCTTTATAACTGTAATTTATTTATATCAAATACGTCTAAAATTAGAGGTCCAGCAAAAATAATATAAATCACTTATTTCACAAGCTGACTTAAAGTCATTATTTAGCTTGATTACAACTTCTAAATTGGTATGAACATCGATAATATGAACGAAGTATAAACCCTTTTACATATCTTTGAAGCCTATTAAATTGAATGAAATATACTACCGAAATAATTATTAAAAAGGGTTTGGAGGAGGTCATTAAAAAAATGGATTCTACAGATAACATGAAGCATTGGCAAGAAGGCCTTGTTAGTGCAGAACATATATCTGGTACACCTGGTAAATTTGGGGCTCAGATGAAATTAAATTATGATTTTGGAAAACACCAGATGGAACTCATTGAGACCATAACAAAACAAAAATTTCCACACGAGTTTCATGCCACTTACAATACTAAAGGTGTTAGAAATATTCAACAGAATTATTTTGAACTCACACCTCAGGGTCATACCAAATGGATTTGCGAAAATAAATTTGAGCCGACTAACTTTGCTATGAATGCCATGCTTTTTTTAATGCCTAGAGCATTTAAAAAACAAACTAAATCTTACATGAGAAATTTCAAAAATTTTGTTGAAAAAGGTATTTCAGTTAATAATGCGTAGACTTAAATTAATTTGGGACTTCAGAGGCCCGTTGAGCAAAAATACCGCAGAACATCATTTGATTCATTTAAATCAATTTATAAAATTACAACAGCTTGATATCGATATTACTGGTATTGAAACTTACACCGAAATGCATAGTATTGCCTATCTTGTTGTTAATGAATCTGAAATGATCCCCATAAGAGATGCGTTAAAACCACATCGTGGCCAAGTATATTCTGAAAACTAGAATATTCTTTTAAGAAAAGCTTGAACAAATCGTTTTGCAGGTACAGCTAAAATAATTCTTAAATCTTCAATTATATTAGATTCTTCGTCTAAAAACTTAAAAATAGTTTTAATATTAGCCTTCCTAAACATAGAGGTAAAAACAGCAGCACCTTCATCGTTGTGATGTGATAGAACATCTAGAAAAATAAGATCATAAAACCAAAATTTAGATCTCTTTTGAAATTGGGAAAGATCACTTTTACGCTTTAAAAACTCTACGACATCTTTTGTTTTTTTTGAAGTATTCCTAAAGGTATACCCGGTACTTGCTTTAGTCCATCCACCAACGGTTCCTATATTTAAAACATGTTTAGAATTACGTTTATGAAACTTATAAGACGTCATAGGAATGGATCCTTTTTCGACTTCAATAATCTCATACTTATCAACATTATGTTCTCGTAAGTAGTTCTTTATGGCCAGATCATATTCCGATAAATCTAATAAGTCTTTAGAAAACAAAGTATATTCAAAAAGGGCTGTATTTTTATCCGTAGGCAAGACATACATGAATCGTGTATTCCCTTTTTGCGGCACCGTAAAATCCATAAACTTAGCTACAGAATCATCAAACAATTCTGATTCTGTTTTAACAAACCATCCAACAAAATGTTGTTGCAATACCGGATATTTATCTTGTGAATTATATAAGCTATGATCTGGTAAACTATTAAACACCTTAGAACCAAAATAGCTTGAATTAGTGGTCTTAATCGTTACTCCTTCTCTCCCTTCTTTAGAATCCAAAACCGTATCTTCAATAAAATTGATATTCGATTTTTTGTTTATTGTAGACCAAAGTAGATCATAAAAATCTTTACTTCGAATCATTTTATAATGATAAGGTAAAATGTCAATTTCATTAGAATAAGACTTACTACCAAAGAAAATTTTAGACCATTCTTTAGTTAAGATATTATCCCATTCACCTTCATTATCCTCCCAAAAGCACCATGTACGATCATTCCCTTTTTCCTTAAATTGGTCAATTATAAGTATGGATTTATTATCAAAGAAAGCATCTGTTGCCATGCGATATGCCAACATTAAACCTGAGGCGCCAGCGCCTAAAATGATATAATCGTTTTTAATCATTTGGTAATTAAAATCCTTAGCGAAGATAAGGTTTATAGCATATCGATATCAAAAAAAGATGTAACTTGATTGTATTAAAGTATTTTCAATGCAAAACCTCTTATTAGTAACGTTATGTGTTACTAGTCTCTTAGCCTTTAGTCAAAACGACTTAAACACATCAACTACAATTCCATGGTCCAATAATTTAAATCTTGAATGGCCTAACTTTAAGGCAAAACCGAACTTGAATGTTGTTGCCTTTGCTCAAACCACTTATAAAATAGAAATATTTCCAAACGAAGTTCAAGTAGATGAAAACAATACTATTAAAAATTACCAGTCACTTCACGTAAATGCTCTATTTTACTCAGATGAGTCTTGGGTTTATAAAGAGAGTGATTTTTTGTTAAAATACGAGCAACTACATTTTGATATTGCCGGGCTTTTCGCTTTAAAGATTAACGAAGAATTTAAAACGTTGATTGATCAAAATGAAGCAAATTTTGATACCTATTATACAATTTACAAAAGGTTATGGAAAGACTGTTTAGACACGCAAAAACAGTATGATTCAGAAACAAATCACGGTCAAAATATCGAAGAGAACCAAATCTGGATTGATCAAATATCAAAAGAAATTAAAAGTCATTTAGACTAAAAATCATATTTAATCTTATGAATAGAAAAGAATTTATCACTTCCAGTTTAGCCTTAGGAGCTTATAGTTTATTGCCGTTTTCCCTTTCTTCTTGTAAATCCAATTCTAGATTTAAATTAGGGTATCAGCTTTACTCTATTCGAGATGAAATGGCAAAAGATCCTATTAGCACATTAAAAAAGTTAAAAGCAATGGGATATCAAGATTTTGAACATTATGGATATGATGAGAAAAAACTCACCTATTATGGCTTTAAAACTAAAGCATTTAAAGCCATCTTAAATGATCTTAACCTGAATATAAGCAGTGGTCATTATCCATTTGCAAATTATTTTAATGCGTCGGATGAAACATTATTAAAGTATGTAGATAAAACTATTGAAGGAGCATTACTAATGCAAAGTAAATATATTGTTTGGCCCTGGCTAGCACCAGAAAATAGAAATATTGAAGATTACAAAAAACTGAGTGATAAGCTTAACATCATTGGTGAACGAGTAACCAATTCTGGACTTGGTTTCGCCTATCATAATCATGGGTATGAATTTAAAAATGATAATGGTAAAAATGGTTTTGATATCATAACCAATACAACAGATTCTAAACTGGTTAAACTCCAATTAGATATGTATTGGATCATGCATGAAGGCTTTTCCACTCCAAAACAACTTATTGAAAACCATCCTGGTAGATTTGTAATGTGGCATATTAAGGATATGCACAAGGTGTCTCGAGATTACACGGAACTTGGAAACGGCTCTATTGACTATATTAAGGAACTGCCAGATCCAAAAAAATCTGGCCTAGCATACTTTTATATTGAACAAGGTGGCAACTTTACAGTTAACTCAACCAAAAGTGCTTCAGATAGTGCCAAATACTTTAAGGCGCATTTAGAACACCTGCTTTAAAGCTATCATGATTATCTGGAATAATTAGGTGCCTCTTTGGTAATAGTAACATCATGCGGATGACTTTCATGAATACCACTGGCTGTGATTTTTACAAATCGACCAGTTTCTTTTAGTGTTGCAATATCCTTGGCTCCACAATATCCCATACCTGCTCTTAAGCCACCAACAAACTGATGAATACTTTCAAATAATTCACCTTTATATGGTACACGTCCAACAATACCTTCAGGGACCAATTTTTTAATATCATCTTCTACATCTTGGAAATAACGG
>NZ_JABSST010000022.1 GCF_013213975.1 Winogradskyella sp. | reverse complement strand
TGAAAATGATAAAATCCAGAAACAGGGTTAAAGTTTGCATTTGCAACTTTTTTATCTCATTTAAGAAATCACTATCTGCCCGATATACTATTGGCGAAAATAACCATCCTGTGAAAGATGCGTTTGACTTTGCCAAAAGTCGCAACGCTTTACGTATATCCCAACCTGAACCATCCAAATCATCTTCAGTTAAGAATTGTATAGTATCGGTTTGCTCCCAAAGATTTAAATACCAATCCTTAGAATGCTTGTAAACAAATCGTATATCATAATCTGAATCTGGGGAAGCAAAGCCCCAAGCTCTACTCCCTGATTCTACAGCGAATAAGATTTCTATACTCTTATCTTGCTCTATTTGTTTTAACTTATTTAGTATTTCTTTTCTCATTATTTCTATTTCTTCTTTTTTTCCAAGGTGCATTTTTCTTCCAATCACCTGCCATGATGCATCCATAAGGCATCACCTCATCTATTACTTTTCCTAAACCAAATTCTTCCATTTGATTCCTTACAGTTTCTGCATTTTTATAAGCACTTGGTAATTCTGTAATATCAATCTCTTCAGAGAAAAACCTAACGTCTAAACCTTGAGTTTCTTCATTAAATATCTCTTGAAACTTTCCAGTTTTACTTTTTCTATGTTGCGTTCTACTCACATTTCTACCCGCTCCATGTGGTGCAAAACCTAAATTAGAGTTTGTTGTTTCGCCTTCAACAATTAAAACTGGTTCAGACATATTTAAAGGAATCAATCTTGGTCCTGTAATATCTGGCATAAACTTTTTATCTAAAGGTGTTGCGCCTTTTGCATGGTAAAACAAATCACCATCTTTGAATACAAAATTATGCTCATTCCAAAACCTGTTTTCCTTATCTATTCCTAATGTTGACAAAGTAGCATCGTGCAAAACCTCATGGTTCTTCTTTGTCCACTTTCTAATAATCTGCAAAGCTTCCCAGTATTGTTTTCCTTCCTCAGTTTCAAAAGGAATCCATGCATTTTGCTTTAACGTATCTGGAGACAATTCTCTTCTGAATTTCTCAGCAACTTTCATCCCTTTAGAATATAAGTTAGCTCCAAATCCTCTACTACCATGATGCGTAACCATCATAGTGTTACCTGTCTTTTTAGATTTACCAACGAATAAAAAGTGATTTCCATCGCCTTGTGTTCCTAAATGAGACCTAGCTGATGAAATACATTTTTGGTCATTTAAAAAATAGTTTGCTTCTATCTCAGCTAACAAATCCATAGGAAATCTAAACTGGTTTTCTCTAGAACGTCCACCTGCACCAAAATGAGTTATACTATGGGCTGCATCTAAAACATCTTTTGGGTCTACTTTTCCAAAATCGGTCAACATCACCGAACAACAAATATCTGCGCTATGCATACCTGGGTGAATTGCGTTTCTAGCTACTACAACGCCCCCAACTGGGATTGTTCCTTTTGAACCTGTTGGGCAAGCATCTGGCATAATTGCTCCATCAACTAGGGTAGGCGTCTTCATAAGCTCTTCCATAGTTTCAACAACAGCATTCACATTTGTTACTTCTAATTCATTTTCAGCTTTAATGTTAATTGAAAACGGAATGCTTTCTACATGCAAAGCAATAGGGTCAGGAGATTTAAATTGCTCTAGATAGTTACTTAAAGCATCCCCTTCTAATTTATTTTCGTTAATATGGTCTAAAGCTTCTTTAAACCATTTTCCAGACCTAAATCCTAAGTTAATTAAATCGTGCCCTGTTATCTTGTTTGTATTTTTCATCTTAAATTAATTTTAAGCTCCGTTAGCTTCCCCGTCTAACGGAGCACTACTTTTAAAGTCTTTCAAAAGACTTATTCATGATTCCGATACAAATATTTTATCTATATGCGCAATCTTTTTGCGTAGATAAATTTATTCCTTATTTTTCATTAAAATTTCATCTATGGCTTTAAATAAAAATGCACTTATACGCTATAAGACCATTGACAAATGTCTTCAAAATAATTATAGGCAATGGACATTAGATGATTTAATAGAAGCCTGTTCTGATGCCTTATATGAATATGAAGATAGAGCTTTTAATGTTAGTAAGCGAACAGTTCAGTTGGACATTCAAATGATGCGCAGCGATAAATTAGGCTACAATGCCCCTATAATTGTCTACAACAAGAAATTTTACAAATACGAAGACGAAGATTACTCCATAACTGATATTCCCTTGAATGAGAATGACATGAATGTGCTTTCTGAAACTGTAGAAATGCTAAAACAGTTTAAAGATTTCTCTTTATTTTCTGAATTAGGGGGTATCATTCAACGCTTGGAAGATAAAGTATATACAGAGAAGACAGACCAATCAGCTATCATTCATTTAGATAAAAATGAAAAGCTAAAAGGTTTAGAACATTTGGATGTTTTATATCAGGCAATCATCAAGAAAATGGTCTTAAAAATAAAATATCAGTCTTTTAAAGCCAGAGAGGCTTCTGAAATCATTTTTCACCCCTACATATTAAAAGAGTTTAATAACCGCTGGTTTTTAATAGGAAGACCCGGAGTTGAAGCTAAAAAACCAATAGTTACTTTTGCTTTAGATAGAATAGTTGAAATTGATTATGACACTTCAATTACTTACAGGAACCATAATTTTAACGGAGATGAATATTATAGAGATGTTATTGGTGTAACAGTTTCTAATACCAGAGCAGAGCGCATTCAGTTTTGGGTTGATAAAAAAAATGCGCCTTATGCAATCACTAAACCATTCCATCGTTCGCAAAGAATAATAAAGAAAACTGAGGATGGTATCATTTTTAATATTTTTGTTCAGATTAACTTTGAGCTTGAACGCTTAATTTTAGGATTTGGCGATTCTATTGAAGTTATTAAACCCAAACGTCTTAGGGATAGAATGAAACAGAAGTTGGAAAAAGCAGCAGGTTTTTACAAAGAATAACCCAAAACATCATTTAACCGTACTATAATCGTACAATTATAAAAACAAGAAATCCGCAACTTATTAATTATTAATTAGTTACGGATTTTCTTTGTACTGAAGGCGGGACTTGAACCCGCACGGCCATAATGGCCATTGGATTTTAAGTCCAACGTGTCTACCAATTCCACCACTTCAGCATTGCGATTACGGACTGTAATCTAATTGGCATATATTGTATAGAGCGAAAGACGGGATTTGAACCCGCGACCCTCACCTTGGCAAGGTGATGCTCTACCCCTGAGCTACTTTCGCGTAGTCTTTTTAAAGAACATTTCGCTGTAAAAGCGGATGCAAATTTAAACTATTTCTTATAAATGCAAAGACTTTTTTAAAATAAATTAAATCGGCTCAAGCTTGTTTTTTCTTTACAAGCATTCGCTTAATTTCATTAAGCTTCATAAGGGCTTCAACAGGAGTTAAAGTATCAATATCTGTATGTAGAATTTCATCTTTAATTTCTTCTAACAAAGGATCATCTAAGTTAAAGAAACTCAACTGCATATCATCTTTTAATGATTTCACCTTATCGGTTAGCTCTTCGCTAGAATGTGATTTTTCAAGCTTTGAAAGTATTCTATTTGCACGATGGATAACTTGTTGTGGCATTCCGGCCATTTTTGCAACATGAATCCCAAAACTATGTTCACTACCACCTTCCACTAACTTTCGCACAAAAAGCACATTGTCTTTTAGCTCCTTTACAGCGACATTAAAATTTTTAATCCTATTAAAGGTCTCTGTCATTTCGTTGAGTTCGTGATAATGTGTGGCAAATAAGGTTTTTGGTTTCGCTGGATGCTCATGCAAATATTCGCTAATAGCCCAGGCTATAGAAATACCATCGTAGGTACTTGTTCCTCTACCAATTTCGTCTAACAACACCAAACTGCGTTCTGAAATATTATTAAGGATTGAGGCAGTCTCATTCATTTCTACCATAAATGTAGATTCACCCATAGAAATATTGTCACTCGCTCCAACTCTTGTAAATATCTTATCTACCAAGCCTATTCGTGCTTCTCTTGCAGGTACAAAACTTCCAATTTGCGCTAATAATACAATTAATGCCGTTTGTCTTAAAATAGCAGACTTACCTGACATATTTGGTCCAGTAATCATAATAATCTGTTGAGACTCTCGATCGAGGTAGACATCATTAGCGATATAAGACTCATCTAAAGACAGCTGCTTTTCTATTACAGGATGTCGACCATCTTTAATGTCTAGGTCAAAACTATCATCAATATGCGGGTAATGGTATTTATTAGTTTTAGCAAGACTTGCGAAACCACACAAACAATCTAATTGCCCAATAAGCCGGGCATTTTGCTGTACTTGAACTATAAACTGATGCATCCAATTAACAAGCTCCAAAAACAACTGCTGCTCAATAGCAAGTATCCGCTCTTCAGCCCCTAGAATTTTAGCTTCATACTCTTTTAATTCCTCAGTAATATAGCGCTCGGCGTTAACCAAAGTTTGCTTTCTTATCCATTCCTCAGGAACTTTATCTCTATGGGTATTTCTTACCTCAATATAATAGCCAAACACATTATTGGATGCAATTTTTAAGGAAGGAATTCCCGTACGTTCACTTTCACGTTCTAACATCCCATCCAAATAGTCTTTACCCGACTTTGAAAGCCCTCTTAATTCATCTAACTCCTCAGAAAACCCTTTTGCAATTGTGCTACCCTTAAGGACATTAACAGGTGCTTCTTCATTAAGAGTTTGCTTAATTTTTTCTCTTAACAAATCACAATTATGGAGATTATCTCCTAATATTTTTAAAGCTTCATTCTCACATGATGCTGCTATTGACTTAACAGGTACAATTGCCTCTAGTGAATTTTTTAACTGTATCACTTCTCGAGGGTTAACTTTGGTCGTGGCAATCTTTGAGATTAAACGCTCTATATCACCAATGTGCTTAATTTGACCTTGTATTTTCTGAAGTATGGATTCATTATCTAATAAAAATTGGACTACTTCATGTCGCTGTTTTATTTTATCTGCATGTTTTAATGGCAGAGCTAACCAGCGTTTTAACGTTCTACCACCCATAGCAGAAATAGTCTTGTCTATAACATTAATTAGGGTAACCGCATTAGCATTAGTAGAATGGTACAACTCTAGATTTCGAATGGTAAACTTATCCATCCAAACATAGTCATCTGTTGCAATTCTAGAAATAGTTGCGATATGCACTAGTTTGCTATGACGTGTTTCACCTAAATAATGAAGTACAACTCCTGATGCAATGATACCCTCATACAGGTCTTGTATACCATAACCTTTTAAGGTGCTTGTATTAAAATGCTTAGTTAACGTTTCATAAGCATAGTCTGACTGAAATACCCAATCTTCTAAATAAAAGGTATGCATGTCTTTTCCAAAATACGTTGCATACTCTTTTTTATATTTTTTGGAAACTAAAACCTCACTTGGATTAAAATTTTGAAGGAGCTTATCGATATACTCTACATCACCCTGGGAGGTTAAAAATTCGCCTGTAGAAATATCGAGAAAAGAAACTCCAATGTACTTTTTATCAAAGTGTACAGCAGCTAAAAAATTATTAGACTTTGAATTAAGAATATCATCATTTAAAGCCACACCTGGAGTTACTAATTCCGTTACACCGCGCTTAACAATCTTTTTTGTCTGTTTTGGATCTTCTAACTGATCACAAATAGCTACACGTTCACCAGCTCTCACTAACTTCGGCAGATATGTATTTAATGAATGATGCGGGAAACCTGCTAACTCAGTTTCACTTTCACTGCCTGCACCACGCTTGGTTAGTATAATATCTAATATTTTTGAAGCTTTAACCGCATCACTTCCAAAGGTTTCATAAAAATCGCCAACTCTAAACAACAATAAAGCATCAGGATACTTTACCTTAATGGTATTGTATTGCTTCATTAACGGTGTTTCTTTTTTTGCTTTTTTAGCCAAGAGTTTTGGTTATTTTTGTTGTACTTGCAAGAATGCTAATGTAACTAAATAGCCTTGCTTTATAAAAAAGATTAGTCATAAGTTATCTACAAAAAGTTTGAGATTTTAACATGCGTAAACTTAAAAACGAAGAATTAGAACGGTTAAATATTTCAGAATTTAAAAATGCTGAAAAATCTCCAATTATAATTGTATTAGATAATATTAGAAGTCTTAATAATATTGGTTCTGTTTTTAGAACAAGTGATGCTTTTTTAATTGAAAAAATTTACCTCTGTGGTATTACTGCACAGCCACCTCATAACGATATAAGAAAGACTGCATTGGGAAGTACTGAAACCGTTGACTGGGAATATCACGAACACACACAAGATGTTATAGAGAATCTAAAAGCAGACAATGTAGCCATCTGTTCAATTGAACAAGCCGAAGAAGCAACTATGCTAAACGATTTCATAATTGAGCAAAACACCAAATACGCTTTTGTTTTTGGCAATGAAGTTAAGGGAGTGCAACAAGAAGTCGTTGATAGAAGTGATGTTGTAATCGAAATTCCACAATTTGGAACTAAGCATTCTTTAAACATTTCAGTCAGTGCAGGAGTCGTAATCTGGGATGTATTTTCTAAACTTAAATGGCTAAATCGTTAATTATGAGCTATAAAAAGCTTCTAACACTAGCGTTAATCATTTTCGGGATTGTTGTTGTCTTATTTGAATCAGGGTCATCTGAGTTAACTTATAATGTTTTTGAAATTCCTGTAGGGAATTTCATTATTTGGTTTGGAGTTATTGCGCTTGAGTTATGTGCTTTTTCATTAAAAAAGGATTTAATTCAAGCACAAGTCTTTTCGGTAAAACTTTTACAGTTCTTATGATTTTCCTGATAATCGCTTCGGTTTTATGGTTTGGCTTTGCGTATTTATTATCTGGTAATTCAAGCTTTAACTTTGGCAATAAAGCAACAGGATATATTGGTAGTCCTGAGACTTCTATTTTGTATTGGAATATAATCTACACATTGATTACAACACCATTTATTCTTCTAGTTTCCAACACCTTACTTACCCGCTTTAAAAGCTTGCAAGGTTCTTAATTATGCATAACTCTCACAAAAAACCTTGGACTACTAAAGCTGTAATGGAACAAATCTATAGCAAACATTTATGGGGAGGTAGGTCTAAAGATTTCTATTCTGGGGAAGGTTCTCATTTAGTCAATATAATAAGACCTTACATTGTAACTGTTACTGAATTTTTAAAAACTCATAATAGTACTTTATCTATCTGCGATTTGGGTTGTGGAGATTTTAATGTAGGAAAAGAACTTATTCCTTACAGTTCCAATTACTATGGAATAGACATTGTTAGTGATTTAATTTTAAGAAATCAGAAGTTATTTAAAGCAAACCATCTTGAGTTTTACTGTTTAGATATTTCAAAAGATGATTTACCAGCTGCAGATTGCGCCATTCTAAGACAAGTACTTCAGCATTTATCGAATGAAGAAATCATGCTAATTCTGAAAAAGCTTACCTCCTATAGGTATATAATTATTACCGAACATTTACCAGCTGGAGACTTTGTACCAAATAAAAATCAAATTGCCAATCTTGGTAACCGTTTAAAACAACTAAGTGGAGTTAATGTAGACGTTGAACCTTTTAATTTTCAATTCCTAAAAAAAGAAACACTCTGCGATATACCAGTAATCAATGGAAGAATAACAACCGTCTTATATCAAATCTTTTAACGGTTAATTTCTTTTAATAACCATAAGTAATCTTCTCGATTCTTTACAAAGTCGCGATCAGAGATATCAATGATTTTAATATTTAAGTCTGTCTGCGATTTGAGAAAATCCAAGTAACCCGAATTAATTTTTTCTAAATAAGAATCTTGTATTTGCTTTTCATAGGTTCTTCCTCGTTTTTTAATATTAGCCTGTAAACGCTCAGTATTTTGATATAAATAAACGTACAAATCAGGTCTAGCAATATCTTTATAAACTTGATAGAATAACTTTCGATACAATCTAAATTCGTCCTCAGGTAAGGTAACTTTAGAAAACACCAGAGACTTGTGTACATCATAGTCACTTACCATAAAATCCTTAAACAAATCAAGCTGCGACAAGTCATCACTTATTTGTTGATAACGGTCCGCCAAAAAAGACATTTCTAGCGTAAAAGCATAGCGTTCTGGTTCCCTATAAAATTTAGGTAAAAAGGGATTATCTGCAAAGCGTTCGAGAATAAGTTTTGCGTTAAAATCTTGAGCAATCATAGTAGCTAAACTTGTTTTTCCAGCACCTATATTACCTTCAATAGCAATGAAATTATAGCTGCTAAACGCAAAGGTCTTTTTAGGGTTCTTTAGCCAAATATTAATCGGTTTAATAACTGAGGTATCTTCACAACATTCTAACAGATTAGCTATAGTCTTGTGAAGTTGATAATGCTCAAAGTCTTTAGCAATATCGCTCAATGGCTCGAGAACAAATCTTCGTTTGTGTAGCGCTGGATGCGGAATAATCAGGGTTTTGCCTTCAAAAACAACATCATCATAAAAAAGAATATCTAAGTCGATTTCTCTAGATTCATAGTTATCTGACTTTTTTGTTTTCCTCCCAAGGTCTTTCTCAATCTGCTTTAAAACTTTTAATAGCGTTTTAGGTTTTAAGCGTGTTTCAACTTTAATACAAGCATTATAAAATGCATCACCTTCAAAGCCTAAAGCGGGTGTCTCATAAACTTTTGAAATCCTATTTACAGCACCAATCCGTTCAAAAACAGCGTTAACAGCGGCTTGTAAGAAGGCCAACTTATTGCCCTTATTACTTCCTAATGCGATATAAACGGTTTTTGATAATGTCATGGAATTCACAAAATAACTAAAACAAATATTAATAGATTATCTTTACAAGAACAATTTATTAACCAAATTAATGTCCCTTAAAGACAAACTTTTAGCCCAACGCATCTATCTTTTATTAGGCGCACTGTTTATTACCTCATTGGTAGTTTCAAATCTAATTTTTCAAAAGTTTTTTTACTGGTATCCTGTTGATATTGAAATTTTTGGAAGCAACCTGTTTGAAATTTCTGTTGGTATTTTGCCCTATCCCATAACCTTTCTAATTACTGATTTAATTAGTGAAATTTATGGTAAAAAATGCGCCAATGATGTGGTAATCGCAGGTATTTTTGCATCACTGTTTTCTGTAGGTATTATTTTAATTGCAGATACAGTTCCAGCCTTAGATAATTCTCCAATAGATGACGAAACATTTAAATTTGTTTTCAGTAAAACTATTATAGCGGTAGGCTCTAGTATGTTCGCCTATTTATTTGCCCAATTTATTGATATTAGAATTTATCATTTCTGGAAAAACTTAACTCAAGGTAAGCATCTTTGGTTAAGAAATAACTTCTCTACTTGGGTTTCTCAATTCATAGATACATTTTCAATTATAAGCCTACTTTGTTATTTTGAAGTTTTGCCCTGGTCTAGCTTCAAAGGTCTTTTGATAAGCGGCTTCCTATTTAAGGTGCTAGTCGCCTTTTTTGACACACCTTTCCTTATTCTAGGCGTATTCTAATTCAGAACACGTTTTAATCTAGAAATCAACGAAGAAATTGAACTTTTATAGTCTTAGACAACCATTAAAGTCTTGCTAAAGTTCTTAACAAGACAATTTTTAATTTTTAGTTTACCCATAATAAGTAGGTATTATTAATAACCACTAAACTGATTTTAATAATGTTGAAGTTTCCGTAAACCATTTACGCTCATCTATAAAGATATACCAATTGAAGTTTCAGGTTTGTATAGTTTTACAAACGCAATTAATTATAATGCCACATTTCAAGTTCCAGCTAAATATCTAGGTGGAGATATTAGTAGACTAATAGGTCAAATCAATGATCCTGAAGTTAATAAGAATCATTACTAGAAGTGCAGGATATCCATGAAACTATTACTAATCCTAAAATAAAAAGACACTTTACCAGTGGCATATAGAGCTCAAACAATCAAATCTTAGAAATTTATAAACAAACTTAGGTAAAGAAAAAGATAGAATCAATGATATCATAAGTGGAATTCTTGGAGGAAATTCTAATTCAAAGCTAAAGGATTGTAAGTCAATTAACACAGACAGTACAAGAAAAGCTTTAAAAAAGTAAGATTGGACCAAAATTTGACGATTTTGCTCAAAAAAAAACTGATTTTTGGTGATTTTTGTTAATAATTACGAAATTCCTTGCTTTTCTGAATTATTACATTATACTATATCATCACAAAATTAAAATGATGACATGAGGCAACTTAAGATTACCAAGCAGGTAACGAACAGAGAAGACAAATCCCTAGACAAATACCTACAAGACATCAGCAAAATACCACTAATAACCGCCGACGAAGAAGTGGAATTGGCTCAAAGAATTAAGCAAGGTGATCAAGAAGCTTTAGATAAATTAACTACTGCTAATCTTAGGTTTGTAGTTTCAGTAGCCAAGCAATATCAAAATCAAGGCCTAAAACTGCCAGATTTAATTAATGAAGGTAACGCAGGTTTAGTTAAGGCTGCCAAACGATTTGATGAAACCAGAGGATTTAAATTTATTTCTTATGCTGTTTGGTGGATTAGACAAGCTATTTTACAAGCACTCGCAGAACAATCTCGTATTGTACGACTACCTTTAAATAAAATTGGTACAATAAATAAAATCAACAAGACCTATTCTTTTTTAGAGCAACTTCATCAAAGACCTCCAAATGCAGAAGAAATTGCAAGAGAATTGGATATTAGTGCGCGCGAAGTAAAACAATCCATGAAGAATTCTGGTCGTCACTTATCTATGGATGCACCATTAAAAGAAGGAGAGTCTTTTAGTTTATACGATGTTGTAAGCGAAAGTGAATCACCAAGACCTGATAAAGATTTGATGAAAGCCTCATTAAACACTGAAATAGAACGTGCTTTAGACACCTTAACCCAAAAAGAAAGCGATGTTATTCGCCTCAATTTTGGCATAGGGGATCAACCACCGATGACCTTAGAAGAAATTGGTAGTATCTACGATTTAACAAGAGAACGTGTACGCCAGATTAGAGAAAAAGGCATTAGACGATTACGTCATGCCAGTAAGAGTAAAATTCTTAAGACTTATTTAGGGTAATAATTTTTTATTTTCAAATTGTTAACCTATATTTGCCGACCATTTGAAAGAAACAGGTAATTAAAAACTATCGATATAATGATTAAGATCGAAATTAAAGAAGGCGAAAACATTGAAAGAGCTCTTAAGCGTTACAAGCGTAAGCACAGAAACGTGCAAATTATGCAAAACTTAAGAGAATCGCGTTATTTCACTAAACCATCTGTAAAAAGGAGAAGAGAAATACAAAAAGCGCAGTATATTCAAGGTTTAAGAGACGCCGAAAATATCTAAGAAGATTATTTACACGCTATATATAGAGCAATAGAAATATTGCTCTTTTTTTGTTTTCAATAGTTAAATACTATCAGAATTTTTCATTCGCAGCTTTATCCCCATAGGTTTGAAAGGGCAGTCTTCGTAAAAATGCTCAATAATTTTATGGGTCGTATAAAATTCTTTGAAGCACTTTTAAAACTGCAAGCACCAATAGATCTGACCATTATAGTTAGGAAAACACCCCACCAAAAAATTTCTCAGACCTCCATTATAGTGACATAAACTAAAATGACAGATGAAATAACAATAATAGATATAATAGGTATAATTTCTAAAGCATTTATCTCCAACGATAAGGACCTTAATACCAAAATGAATTTACTTTAACTGAATCCTAACACCTCTTGTAAGAATGGTTTGTGTGCTACAGCTAAAAGGCCATGAGTCTTTTGTATGTTTTTATTAGTATGGCAGCAGCAACAATTGGCGCCATTTCGCCAAAAGCAACAAATATTGCAGTAATTAATGCCACCATCAGACAAGATTCTAAACAAGCATTTAAAATTGCTGTAGGATCAGGTTTTGCAGAAGTTGTTCTATCCATTACGCATTGCATTACAATATGACAGTCAAAGACTTTTTTGATACTAATCAATGGTTTCAAGTTCTTATTGCCATTTTATTTCTTGCTATTGGAAGCATTTTATTCTTTAAGAAAACAAAAAGTGTTCTGGAGAAAAACACCTGAAGACTAATAAATATTTCACTGGCTTTTTGCTAGGTCTATTAAACCCACCTGTATTAATTTTTGGTTGGTAATTTATAGTCTAATTAATAGATATACCCTAAATATTACAATGAATTCACCATTAACGGTACTTTTTTTATTCCTCCTTGGAGTCTATAGTGGTAAACTGATCACCCTATTTGTTTACAGTAAATTCAGTCTATTTATTAAAAACAGATTTGACAACATAATATTGATTATAAATAAAGTAACAGGAAGTTTACCATTCGTTGTGGGTCTTTTGAATGTGATAAAAATCTACTTTCCTTAAATCTTAATCTCAACAACGAGACCTTCATTAGCTCTAACATTAAAAACAGTATTGTCTTCAAAAATCAGATACTGTCCCTTAATACCAACTAATTTACCTGAATAAGACTCACGTTTTTTAAGATTTAAACTGATTGGTTTTTCTGGGTATTGCTGCACCGGAAAATTAAGACATGTCTCTGAGTTATTTTCAATAAAATACGCCTTAACTTCTTCTGGTATATAGGACTGAAGATTGGATCGCCATTCTAATAAATCGACATCTTCAATATCATTTTTCAACATTTTTCGCCAATTCGTTTTATCGGCAACATGATCTTTTAAAGCAACTTCAGTAATACCTGCCAAATATCGATTTGGAACCTCAACGATTTCTAAAGCTTCATGGGCACCCTGATCGATCCAGCGTGTTGGCACCTGGCTCTTTCTTGTTACTCCAACCTTAACATTACTAGAATTTGCTAGATAAACGATGTGAGGTTGTAGTTGCACACTTTTTTCATACTCCAAGTCTCTATCTTCTTTGCCTAGATGTGCCGTACTCAACTCTGGTCTCATAATCCAATCTCCAGCAATAGGTTTATCAAAAAAACAGTCTCTACAAAATCCTTGCCTATAGATTGGTTTATTTAACCCACAACTCAAACATTGCTCACCAACAAGGTTAATGTTTAAGATCTTACTCAGCAATTGATTCATATGAATGAAATCATTTTCAAAGACCAAATAATACTGAATTGGCTCCAAAAATTCTGTCTGCATTTTAGTAAGTACACCTGTGTATACCATAAAAGAATTTTAGTATTTTTAGCATTGCTAAATTAGCCAAAATATGCCAATTCCTATTGTAAATTCTATAGCTTCTTGGTTTTTAAAAAAGCGGTTTCATCAAATTGAGCTCTTTTTAAAATACCCAAATGAAGTACAACAAGAATTGCTGTTTACCCTTCTCAAATTTGCTAAAGATACTGAGATAGGCAAGCGATATGATTTTGCCTCTATCAAAAGCTACAAAGAATTTAGTGAACGTGTTCCAATCGTTAATTATGAGAGTATCCAACCCTTAATTGAACGATCACGGAATGGAGAGCAGAATATATTTTGGCCAAGACCAATTAAATGGTTCGCAAAATCCAGCGGAACAACAAATGCAAAAAGTAAGTTTATTCCCGTAAGTACAGATTCTTTAGAAGACTGTCATTACGCTGCGAGTAAGGATTTGCTTTGTATGTATCTTAATAATAACGAAGATGCACAACTATTTACTGGAAAGAGCCTTCGTCTTGGAGGAAGCAAAGAGCTCTATAAAGAGAATGGTACAGTATTCGGAGATTTAAGTGCAATTCTTATTGACAATATGCCCTTTTGGGCCGAGTATAGCAGCACACCAAATAGTAAAGTCTCACTTATGAGCGAATGGGAGACTAAAATGCAAGCGATTGTTAAAGAAACTATTGCAGAGAATGTGACGAGTTTAGCAGGTGTGCCATCGTGGATGTTAGTTCTATTAAATAATGTTTTAGAAGAAACAGGAAAGCAAAATCTATTTGAAATTTGGACAAACCTTGAAGTCTATTTCCATGGAGGAGTAAGTTTTAATCCTTATATAGAACAGTTTAGAGCAATCCTTCCCAAAAAAGAATTCAAGTATTATGAAATCTACAACGCCTCGGAGGGATTCTTTGCCATTCAAGATCAGAATTATTCTGGTGATTTACTATTAATGCTAGACTACGGTATTTTTTACGAATTTATTCCAATGGATACTTATGGAACAAAGAACCAAAAAGTTGTTCCTCTATGCGATGTAGAGCTTAATAAAAATTATGCTGTAATTATCACCACTAATGCTGGTCTGTGGCGTTATAAAATTGGAGACACTATTCGTTTTGTGAGTCTAAAACCACATAGAATTAAAGTGTCTGGAAGGACCAAACATCATATCAATGCGTTTGGAGAAGAACTTATAATTGAAAATGCAGAAGATGCCCTGAAAAAAGTCTGTAAAAGAACTTCTGCTGAAATTGTAGATTATACTGCAGCTCCATTCTTTATGAAAGGAAAAGAGAAAGGAGCCCACGAATGGATCATTGAATTTAAGTCTGCACCTAATGACATGGCTTATTTCGAAGAATTATTTGATAATGCTCTGAAAGCTTTGAATTCTGACTATGAAGCCAAGCGTTATAATAATATGACGCTCAATAAACCAAAAATTCATTGTGGAAGACCTAATCTTTTTTATGATTGGTTAAAAGAAAATGATAAGCTCGGAGGGCAACATAAAGTACCTCGCTTATCAAATTCAAGAGCCTATATTGAAGAGTTACTGCGTCTAAATCAAGGTTAAAACCTAGTAAATTCATCCTAAAAAAATGACACCGTTCTTTAAATTATCGGAGAAAAGTGGGTTTTATCTAAAAAACATTATAAAAGTTTACTAATTACACCCTCAATTGTAATTTGCTATTGTAATTAATCCATACACCTTACATAATGAAACCCTCAATTCAGGTACTTCTTACGGTACTCTTACTTTGCACATACAATACATTTAACATTTCTGATCCTGAAAAATCTAAGAAATCTGATAACCTCAATAAAAGTGGATACACTTACACTATTAATATTTCTAAAATCAACTCAAAGTACTCTGAAATTGCCTGTACAACCTTTAGAAACAAGCTGGTTTTAGTATCCTCAAAAAAAATTGGAGCATTTGGTAATGGTGTCGACCCTTTAACTAATGAGCCGTATACAGACTTATTCTGCACAGATATCTTAGCTTATGGTGAACTATCACAGCCATTACTATTTAGCCGTATTTTAAACACTAAAAATAACGAAGGCCAAGTAGCTTTTTCACCAGACGAGCACACGATATATTACACTAGAAGTAGGCGAGATAACTCATTAAATTATCAAATTTTTAGAGCTGAACTAGAGAAAGATTCTTATGGAAACTGGATAAACCATCAACGTCTTAATATAAGTAACGACAACTACTCCATTGAAAACCCTCATGTTACAGAAGATGGTAAATTTCTTTATTTTGCTTCTAACATGAATGGTGGTTATGGAGGATTTGATCTTTATAGAGTGCTCATAAATAATGATGGTAGTTTAGGTACGCCTGAAAATTTAGGTGAAACTGTTAATAGTCGCGGAGACGAAAAATACCCTCATACGGCAAAAAATGGCAAAGAATTATTCTTTTCTTCAACAGAACATAATAGTCTTGGAGGGTTTGATATTTTTATGTCAAACGCCGTTGGTGGAGGTTATGATAGTCCTAAAAGTTTAGGAAGCTCAATAAATTCTGAAAAAGATGAAATTGCATTTCTATTTATTGATAACAGAAAAGGTGTTTTTTCTTCTAATAGAGACAGTAATAAAAATGCATTTAACCTGTATCGTTTTCAATCCAGAGAATTATATAAAGTTCTCAAAGGGATTGTTATTTCCGAGGATGAAAAAATATTACCAAATTCAATAGTAATTTTATTAGATCATGACGGTAACGAAATTGAAAGGCAAATTACAAACAAAGATGCGTCCTATAATTTTAAGATTAAACCTTTTAAAGATTATCAATTAAAAGTACTTAAGGAAGGCTACGAGGATTATACTTTAAGTTTTGAAGCAGAGAATAGTGAACTAAAGGCTATTTTAAAACTTTTAGCTAAGAAATAAACACCATGTCTTTTGCCGTTAAAAAATGCATAGCATTTTCATACATCGAACAAATAACGACTTTAACTAAAAAATATAGTTAAGACTTACTTAAGCAAATTCTAACGCTATATTAGCCGTAAATAAATGTGCTATTTATTACCCTAATCAAGGGGACAGAATATTGCAAGCAATATTATTAATCAATCCTAACACTATAAAAAAACCACAATCTTGAGATCGTGGTTTTTTTTATTTTTAGAGACATTGTACCCTAAGACACTGCTTTCAACTTCTTTAAAGTAGATTTTGAGAGTCTATCTTCAGCATAAGACTTCGTAACATTAAGTTTAGTTTCACCCGATCCTGGCAGATCAAACATGGCTTCCGTTAGAATCTCTTCACACAAGGAACGTAATCCTCTGGCACCTAACTTATACTCAATGGCCTTATCAACAATATAATTTAACGCACCTTCTGTAATGGTAAACTCCACATCATCCATTGCAAAGAGCTTCTTATACTGTTTGATGATGGCATTCTTTGGCTCTGTTAATATAGCTCTTAACGTATTTGCATCTAAAGGATCCATATGTGTTAAAACAGGCAGGCGTCCAATAATTTCTGGAATTAATCCAAAATCTTTTAAGTCTTTAGGGATAATGTATTGTAAAATATTATCACCATCCACATTATCATCTTTTATAGAGCTATAACCTATTGCCTGCATATTAAGACGTTTGCTAATAACGCGTTCAATACCATCAAACGCACCACCTGCAATAAATAGGATATGTTCAGTATTCACTTCTATAAATTTTTGGTCTGGATGTTTACGCCCGCCCTTCGGTGGTACATTAACAACAGTGCCTTCTAACAATTTTAGAAGTGCTTGCTGAACTCCTTCTCCAGAAACATCTCTAGTTATTGATGGATTATCACTCTTACGAGCAATTTTATCAATCTCATCAATAAATACGATGCCACGTTGCGCCTTTTCTAAATTGTAATCGGCAGCTTGTAACAAGCGCGTTAAGATACTTTCTACATCTTCACCCACATACCCAGCTTCGGTTAAAACAGTAGCGTCGACTATTGCTAAAGGGACGTTAAGCATTCTAGCTACAGTTTTTGCCATCAAGGTTTTACCCGTTCCTGTTTGTCCAACCATAATGATATTACTCTTCTGGATTTCAATATCATCATCCGACGGCGGCTGTAACAAACGTTTATAATGATTATATACCGCAACGGACATAACACGTTTGGTATACTCCTGACCTATAATGTACTCATCCAAGAAAGCTTTGATTTCCTTTGGCTTTCTAAGCATTAATTCGGCACTCAATTCAGAATTTCCTGACTGTTTAGATTCCTCAACCACAATACCATAAGCCTGCTCAATACAACGATCACAAATATGCGCATCAAGTCCTGCAATGAGTAAATTAGTCTCTGACTTTTTTCTACCACAGAAGGAACATTCTAATTCTTCTTTAGCCATATCTTAGTTATTTTAGAAAATTTTATTCGTAAGTCGTTTCTATTACTTGCGCTCTAAAACTTCATCTATCATTCCGTAAGCTAATGCTTCATCTGACTTCATCCAGTAATCTCGGTCTGAGTCTTTTTCAACTTGCTCGTAAGACTTACCTGAATGACTTGAAATGATGTTATATAGTTCTTCTTTTACTTTAATAGTTTCACGAACAGCAATTTCCATATCCGAAACTTGCCCTTGAGTTCCACTCATCGGTTGATGAATCATCACACGAGAATGTTTTAATGCCGAACGTTTACCCTTTTCACCAGCACATAATAATACAGCTGCCATTGACGCTGCAATACCTGTACAAATAGTAGCAACATCTGGTTTTACAAACTGCATAGTATCATAAATACCTAAACCCGCATAAACAGAGCCACCTGGTGAGTTAATATAAATTTGAATATCCTTTGATGCATCTGTACTCTGTAAGAATAACAACTGTGCTTGAATAATGTTTGCCACCTGATCGTTAACTCCTGTACCTAAGAAAATAATGCGATCCATCATTAAACGCGAAAACACATCCATTGCTATAGCATTTAGCTGTCTTTCTTCAATAATATTGGGTGTTAAGTTTGTAGGATACATGCTTCGCATAATCTTATCGTAATACAAGCTATTTATCCCTTGATCCTTTATTGCAAACTTTTCAAATTCTTTTCCGTAGTTCATTTAAATTCAATTGTTTTTTGATTAAAAAAAAAACGTAAAACCTAACAGTTTTACGCTTTAAAGATACTAATTTATTCTATAACGCTTAACTGTAGAATTCTTTAACAAAATTATCATAGGTAATTTCTTTGGTCTTAAGATTTGCTTCAGTTTTGTACAGATTTAATAGCTTCTGACTCATCAACTGATCAGAAATACGTTTTACCTCATCTTGGTTAGACATGATTCGAGCAGCAATATCTTCAAGCTCTTTTTCAGTAGGATTCATTTGACCAAACTGAGCCATTTGACCTTTAATCATATCCATAGCATATGATTTTAATTCGTCGAACTGAACTTGTAAATCATTATCTGCAATAATTTTACCTTCAATCAGTTGATAGCGCATGCTTTTTTCTGACTTCTCATATTCTTCTTTAGCCTGTTCTTCTGTCATAGGTTCTTCACCTGCTGTTTGCATCCACTTTTGTAGAAACTCAGCTGGTAAATCGAACTTTGTACTCTCAACCAAATACTCAGTGACATCATTTAATAATTTTTGATCTCCTTGCTGGGCAAACTGCTTCTCAGAATCTGCCTTTATCTTTTCTTTAAGTTCTGTAACTGAGGCTACAACATTAGGTCCAAAAAGTTTATCAAATAGCTCTTGATCTAAATCTGCTAACTCACGATGATTAATCTCAGAGACTTCAAAATTTACCTCAATATTAAGATCTTTAGCCACTTGGTGATCTACCTTTAAGTAAGTAGTTAAACCATAATCTACATTAAATAGATTCTTTGTTTTTAGAGTAATTGTATCACCAACTTTTGCACCGATAAACTTTTTTAAGTTTGCTTTACCTTTTATTTTATCTACTGAAAATGTTGCAACATTTTCAATGTTTTCTTCAGAATTAACAAACTTACCCGTGAGCTCAGAATTATCTTCTACTTGGTCTTGTGAAATTATTTTACCGTACTGCTTTTGAATATTCTCTATTTGAGTGTCAATCATTTCAGCATCTGCAACGATGTTATAGTGCGTGAGTGATTTTTTACCTTTAAGCTTAACATCAAATTCAGGTGCTAAACCAAGCTCAAACTCAAATGAGAATGCATCTGCATCCCAATCTAAGTCATCTTGAGGCTTTGGCAATGGATTACCTAAAACATCCAACTTTTCTTCTACTAAGTATTTACCAATAGCATCTTGAAGTAATTTATTTACCTCATCCACTAAAACAGCTTTACCATATTGCTTCTTAACCAAGCTCATTGGCACATGCCCTTTTCTAAAACCAGGAATGTTAGCCGATTTGCGATAATCAGTTAAGATTTTTTCAACTTTATCGCTGTAATCTTCTTTTGCGATATCTACTTTAACAACTGCATTTAAAGCATCGATGTTTTCTCTTGTAATGTTCATTCTTTTAGATACTAAAATTGGGCTGCAAAAATACAATATTTTTTACAACCCAACAATACTTTTAACCCTTTGTATTACAGCTTCTTCTTCTCTGTTTTTATAAACGATTGTAGTACTGATTGCACTACACACAAGAGTATACTAAACATTACTGCCGTCCACAGTCCATCCACACGAAATCCATCAACAAGTTTATCGGCTAGTAAAACTATTAATGCATTAACTATAAACAGAAAAAAGCCTAATGTAAGCATGGTAACAGGTAAGGTAAGAATCACTAAAATTGGTTTTACCAAGAGGTTTAAGATCGAGAGCACGACAGCTACAATAACAGCACCAAGGTAACCATTAACTTCTACACCATTTAATATTTCTGAAAGGGCAAATACTGCAAGGGCGTTTAACAATAATTTGACAACTGTATTCATTAGCTAATATTAATAAATAGTAAAAACAATAGGTATTGAAAAAGGGATTACAACAGGTTTTCCCTTTTGATAAGCTGGCCTCATTTTTGGTAATATATTGATAACTCTTATTGCTTCTTTTTGAAGCACAGGATGCGGTGCTTTAGAGCTTGCATTAGTTACATTACCTTCTTTATCTATTTTGAAAAACAAAATAATTCTTTGTCGACCTTTTAAGTTGGCATCGAGCTCTAAATCTGTATTAAAGTTTCTACTTATAAACTGAGAAACTGCCTTGCTCATGCACCTTTTACGAGCCCTATTACCAAATACTTCTTCACATCCAGGATATAATGGTACTTTTTCTAGCACGCCATCTGGTACTGAAGTTGTTTTTAGGTTTAGAACTGAAGGATCACCTTTTATTCTAATCTTTTTAGCTTTCTTTCCATTTTTATCATACTTAATCCAGGTTTTTGCAAATTCATCCTTCTCATAATAGCCTTTCCAAACAACAACTTCATTTTCATCGTAACGCCGTTCGGCACCTTCTTTTTTATCTCTCAACATAAGACCTTCTAATTTTAACTTTCCGTTCTTATAAAATTGCTGGTAAATTCCATGCCTGTAACCATCCTCATAAGTAATAATCCATTTCAGATTACCTTCTGTGTCATATAATTTCCATTTTCCTGAAAGCTCATTATCAATATAATTTGCTTCAATTTCTAACTCCCCATTTTCATAAAAACTTTTATAATAACCAGAGTTTAATTGACGCTCGTACTCTAATTTTCCACTCTTATAGTATCCGTATCTAATAAAACTATTCTCAACTTTAATAACCTTACTACTTATTTCCGCAGTATCATAATAATTGATCTCTTCTTTATTGAGCTCCCCATCCTTATAACTATAAATTTTAGAAATCTGTCCGTTTTTGTGGTATTGCTTCCATTCGCCAATCCGCTTTTCATTTTTGTATTGTCCTTCAATAAACAACTCACCAGAATCATAATAATTCTTGTAAGGACCATCCTCTCTTTTCTGAGAGAATAAGAGTTGTAACATAAGAC
Organism: Winogradskyella sp.; assembly: GCF_013213975.1. Taxonomy (GTDB): domain Bacteria; phylum Bacteroidota; class Bacteroidia; order Flavobacteriales; family Flavobacteriaceae; genus Winogradskyella. The sequence goes on along the minus strand of NZ_JABSST010000022.1, from coordinate 18,274 downwards.
ATAAGAACAATACTAAAACTTTCTTCATAATGACCTTTACAATTTATGATATTTCTTAAATATAAGCTTTAAAACAACATAAATCAAAAGTGAGTATAAACAAAGATTTATCATAATTCCAAGGAGATAATAATCACTTGCGGATGATATAAAAAGATTAAAAGGAAACTGAAAAATTTCTACGACTTTTATAATCATGAAATTCCCAGCTTCTCCGTAACTAGTGTCACTTTTCATTATGGCTTCATAGAAACCAATACCAACAAAATAAATGACCGCGACTAAGCTTAGAACAACAAGGTAAGCACGGAAATTAATTTTCATTTAATAAACTTAACGACCTCCCTATAAAAATCCTTAGGATTTTCTGCATGCAGCCAGTGGCCTGCATTAGAAATTGTCACTAACTTAGCGTTTGGAAAATGCCTATGAATTATGGCCTCATCAGTAGGACCTATATATTCAGATTTATCTCCTTTTAAAAATAAGGTCTCATTATTAAAAACAGCATGTGCAGCTAAGGCTTCTCCAACCTCAGACATATGCTCTTTTAAAACTGGTAAATTTATTCTAAGACCAAGTTGACCTTTTTCAACCCAATACAAATTCTTTAGCAAAAACATCCGTGTACCAACTTCTTCAACATACGGTCTTAAAGCCTTGTCTGCTTGCCCTCTACTTTTTATTTGAGAAAAATCTAAATGACTCAATCCATTTAGTATAGCATCGTGATGTACAGGATAATACCTTGGAGAAATATCAGCAACCAAAAGTTTACTCACTACTTCTGGATACATGGTGGCAAAAGTCATTGCCGTCTTTCCACCCATGGAGTGCCCTAATAAAATAATATCATCTAAACCTTGTGTATCACAATAGCGTCTTAAGTCTTGGGCCATTACCTCATAATCAAATTCGCTAGAATGAAAACTACGTCCATGATTACGTTGATCTACCAGATGAACCTCAAAATTTAACTCAGAAAATTGTTTGGCTAGAGTTTTCCAATTGTCACCCATTCCCAAAAATCCATGGAGAATTATAAAAGGACTCCCTTCTCCAATTATATTTGAATGTAATATCATTTTAGCTTTTCTAGATATTGCTTGATGACAGTTTCGGCACCAAAATACAAACTCTCAGATATTAAAGCATGACCTATAGAAACCTCTAAAAGCCCAGTGATATTCTCTTTAAAAAATTTAATGTTATTTAAAGATAAATCATGCCCTGCATTAATACCTAATCCAACTGCATTCGCAAGACCTGCACATGCCATGTACGGTTGTATTGCATCTTCATTTCCTAAGCTAAACTGATGCGCATAAGCCTCTGTATATAGTTCAATTCTATCAGTTCCTGTTGCCTTTGCTCCTTCAATCTGATGCAAATCTGGATCAACAAAAATGGAGGTTCTAATACCATTACTTTTAAATTCCCCAATAACATCAATTAAAAAATCTTTGTGTTTTAATGTATCCCATCCAGCGTTAGAGGTAATCGCATCTTCAGCATCAGGAACTAAGGTAACTTGAGTTGGTTTTATCTCTAAAACCATATCAACAAACTTAGGAATTGGATTCCCTTCAATATTATATTCGGTATAGACTTCAGATTTTAAATCATATGCATCTTGATACCGAATATGGCGTTCATCTGGTCTTGGATGAATTGTGATACCTTCTGCCCCAAATTGTTGGGCATCCTTAGCAAACTGAACAACATTTGGTGAGTCTCCACCACGACTATTTCTTAAAGTAGCTATCTTGTTTATATTAACACTTAGCTTTGTCATTTTCTAAAAATTTTGAATTACAAAAATACGAAGTAGAACATGCTTTTTATGGTTATTTTTAATTAATTTGCGTACTATTGAAGCCCTATTATGCAATTACAAGATTTTGTTATAAACGACATCAAACCTCTAAGTGTTACTGATAAAATTAGTGATTTACAGATGCTATTTAATCAGTTGACTTACTCACACATTCCTATTCAAAATAACGGAGTTTATTTAGGTTGTATATCAGAGACTGATGCACATTGTTTTGATGGGGCAAAATCTATAAATGATTGCAACTATACCATTGAAGGTTTTTTTGTTAGACCAACCACAAATTGGTTAGATGTTCTAGAAGTTTTTGCTCAGAACGATTCTAATATTATGCCTGTTCTTGATGCTCAAAATAAGTACCTTGGATATTACGAACTTAATGATGTTATTCACTTATTTAATGAGACTCCTTTCTTTTCAGAACCGGGAGGTATACTCATTGTAGAAAAAGGAATCAATGATTATTCTTTTAGCGAAATCAGCCAAATTGTTGAGTCTAATGATGCTAAGCTTCTTGGTGCCTTCATATCGAAAATGGATGGTGATTTAGCAAGAATTACAATTAAGATTGGTAATGCGAGTTTAAATGATGTGATTCAAACGTTTAGACGTTACAGTTATAATATTGTCTCTGGTCATGAAGAGGACTCGTATATAGAAAGCCTAAAAGAGCGTTCGCAATATTTAGACAGATACTTAAATATGTAATGATGAAGATTGCCATTTACGGTCAAAACTACACAAAGGACGCTTCGCAAAAGGCCGTTGAAAAGCTATTAGACTTTCTTTTAGCAAAAGAAGCAGATGTCTTTATAGAAAAGGAGTTTTTAACTACGCAAAATAGTGCAATTCAAGATAGCTCGGCAATTCGAAAATTTGAAAAACTCAATACTAGTTTTGATTTACTCATAAGTATTGGAGGAGATGGAACTATTCTAAGAGCTATAACATACGTTAGAGACTTAAATATCCCAATAGTTGGTATAAATACAGGCAGATTAGGATTTTTAGCAACCATACAAACAGATGAAATTGAATCTACACTTTCAGAAATCTTTAACGGCCAGTATAAAATTTCTAAACGCTCACTGCTCAGTGTTGAAACCTCACCCAAAAATGAGAGTATAACATCCATAAACTTTGCATTAAATGAAGTTGCCCTCAGCAGAAAAAATACAACGTCAATGATTACGGTCAACACACAACTTAATGGAGAATATTTAACCTCATATTGGGCGGATGGTCTTATCCTATCTACACCTACGGGATCCACAGGATATTCATTAAGTTGCGGTGGTCCCGTAATTGCACCCGATGCCAATAATTTTGTACTTACACCTATTGCTCCGCACAACCTGAATGCTAGACCATTAATTATTCCAGATAGTACTGAGGTTACTTTTAGGGTAGATGGCAGAGAAGACCAATTCTTAATGTCTTTAGATTCTAGAATCGTAACCCTAGCTAATAGCACTGTAGTTACCGTTAAAAAAGCAGAATTTGCCATAAGAATGGTCGAACGTTTAGACGAAACATTTTTAGACACGCTTAGAAAAAAGCTTCTTTGGGGAGAAGACCGCAGAAACTAAACCCAATGTCATACAATAAATACCTTTTAAAACTGTTTATTTCTAAGACATTTTGCCCCAAATTATTATAGGCAAGGCATAATTATTATATTTGCAAACTTTGGAAAATTTATGAGGTATTTATTGCTAATTTTTATGAGTGTATTTTACCTACAAAACACTGAATCTCAAATCTATGAAGTTGGTGTATTTTTTGGTGGAAGTAATTTTATTGGAGATGTCGGTGCAACGAATTATATAGCCCCAAATCAAGGAGCATTTGGAGCACTTTTGAAATGGAACCGAAGTCCAAGGCACGCATTTAGAGCGTCAGTAATTTTTTCCGATTTAGAAGGAATCGATGGCAAGTCTGATGACCCTAGACGTATTCAACGTGGTTATAGTTTTAACACGAATGTTCTAGAAATATCATTAGGAATGGAATTTACATTTTGGGATTTTGATTTACATGTAAGTGGTATGAAAGGAACACCATATTTATATTCAGGTATATCTGTTCTTAATCACGACAACTATTTTTTCGATCAAAATGGCAATTACACTTCAGAAAACACAAACAGTTGGGCCTATGGCATTCCTATGGTTTTAGGATATAAAACAAATATTAGCAACCATTTGGTGTTAGCAGCAGAGGTGGGTGCACGATATACCTTTTCGGACGAATTGGATGGAAGTGTTCCAGACTCAGAATCTAGAGAACAATTTAGCTTCGGAAATACTAATAGTAATGATTGGTATGTATTTTCTGGAATTACACTAACTTACACCTTTGGCAGGAGACCTTGTTATTGCGGATTTTAAATGAGCCTAAAAGAAGATATACATAAAGACAAACTACCTAATCATGTCGCCATAATTATGGATGGTAATGGACGTTGGGCCAAACAACAAGGTCTAATGCGCGTTATCGGTCATGAAAATGGCACTAAAGCGGTAAGACAGGTTGTTGAAGCAAGTGCGGAATTAGGTATAAAAAATTTAACACTCTACGCCTTCTCAACAGAAAACTGGAATAGACCTAAATTAGAAGTTCAAACGTTAATGAAACTCTTGGTAAAATCTCTTAAAAAGGAAATTAAAACACTTCAAGACAATAATATTAAGTTATCTGCTATAGGTTGTCTTCATGATTTACCAAAAAGAGCACATGGAGAATTAAAAGATGTTATAGAAAAGACAAAAAATAATACAAATATGACATTAACTTTAGCCTTAAGCTATGGTTCTCGTGAAGAAATTGTTAATGTTATAAAGGAATTATCAGTTAAAGTTAAAAATAATATAATTTCTTCTGAAAGTATTGATGAATCAATAATAAATAAGCATCTTTACACGCAAAATTTACCAGATGTTGACCTGCTAATTCGCACAAGCGGTGAACAAAGAATCAGTAATTTTTTGCTTTGGCAAATTGCCTATGCGGAATTGTATTTTACAGATATTTTATGGCCAGATTTTGATAAAGAAAATCTGTATGAAGCACTCATAAATTATCAAAATAGAGAACGAAGATTTGGAAAAACAAGCGAACAACTTACCTAAGAAAAGCGTATTGAAGACTTTCACAAAACTATTATTATTTACGCTATTTTTCATAGTAACAACCAAGAGTAATGCGCAAGTTCAAGGTGGAGCAAAATATTTAATTAAAGACATTTCTGTAACGGGTAATACTAATTTTAGTCCTCAAACAATTATTGCCTATTCAAAACTTAGAAAGGATGAAGAAATCCAGGTTGGTGGCGAAAAAATTGCAAATGCAATTAAAACACTTTGGAAATCAAATCTCTTCAGCAGCATCGATATATACATAACTAATATCAAAGGTAATACTGCAAATCTTGAAATTAAACTAGTTGATCTTCCTGAGCTTCTTGACCTTACAATTGAAGGAGTCAAAAAGAATAAGCGTGATGAGATAATAAGTGAAAACAAATTACAGACTGGTGTAAAAGTAACCGAAAACTTAATTGCCACAACAAGAAATTACCTCACTAATAAATATAGAGAAAAAGGCTTCTTAAATACTAAAGTTAAAATCAATACAATAAAAGTAATCGATTCGTTTGAGAAGGAGCGCGTTAACATGAAAATCGCAATTGACAGAGGTGAAAAAGTAAAAATTAAAGCCATTAATTTTGAGGGTAATGAACAGGTGAAGGCTAAAAAACTTCGTAAAGCAATGAAAAATACGAAGCAAAAAAATCCTATAAGAATTTTGAAACGCTCTAAGTATATCGAATCAGATTTTAGAGAAGATTTAGTAAGTGTTATAGATAAGTATAAAGAAAAAGGGTTTCGCGATGCAAGAATAATTTCAGATTCTATCATTTACAATAACGATAAATCAATTAGCCTAAATATTAAAGTTGAAGAAGGGGAAAAATACACGTTCGGAAAAATTGACTTTGTCGGAAATACAGTGTATACAGATCAACAGCTTTCGCTAATGCTCGGTATTAAAGAAGGTGAGACGTATAATGGTGTTGAATTAAGAGAACGAATAGATGACCCTAACGATCCTGATGCACTTAGTTTGTCTAATGCATATCAAAATAACGGATATATGTTCTCAACAATAAACCCGGTAGAAGTTAGTGCTGAAGGGAACGTCATTGATATGGAAATTCGAATTTCTGAAGGTAAGCCAGCCTACTTTAATAGTGTTACGGTAACCGGAAATGATGTTACCAATGACCATGTTATTTATAGAGAAATAAGAACACGCCCCGGTGAGCTCTACAGCAAATCTCAAATTATTAGAACCTTAAGAGAGCTTGGACAATTAGGTTTCTTTGACGCTCAACAATTGGTGCCAAATATTAAAAATCCTAACCCTGTAGATGGCACATTAGATATTGAATACCAAGTTGCAGAACAAGGATCAAGTCAAATTCAACTACAAGGGGGATATGGTGGTGGTGGATTCATTGGTACCTTAGGTTTATCTTTTAACAATTTTGCTATCAAAGATATTTTTAAGAAAGAAGCTTATAAACCAGTTCCTCGAGGGGATGGACAGAGCTTAGCCCTGAGACTGCAAGCGAGCCAGTTCTTCCAAACCTATAGCTTTTCATTCAGTGAGCCTTGGCTTGGTGGCAAAAAACCCTTTCAATTATCTACATCATTATCACATTCAAAACAATTTCTATTTGATCCTCAAACGCGACGAGCAGATAAAAGTAGAAGATTCAATATCACAGGTTTAACTGTCGGCCTGTCAACACGGTTAACTAAACCAGATGATTACTTCTTGTTATCACAAGCTTTAAGCTATCAGCACTACAATTTAAAAAATTATAATACCGGCCTATTTACTTTTGGTGATGGGACCTCAAACAACTTATCCTATACCATTGGATTAAGTCGAAATAATTTATCTATAGATCCTATATTCCCAACTGCCGGATCTAGCTTTACCGTATCAGCTAAATTTTCTTTTCCGTATTCATTGGTCAATGGTGTAGATTATGGAGCGCTCAAGGATGAGAGAGATTCATTAGATCCTCAAGATCCAGACGATTTTGAACGTATTGGCGAAATTGATCAAGAACGATTTAAATGGCTAGAATTCTATAAAATTAAGTTTAAAGGTGATTGGTATACGTCTTTGTTTAAGATTGGAACAAAAGATTTAGTCTTAAGACCAAGTGTAGAATTTGGATTCTTAGGTGCCTATAATAACGACCGAGGTGTTATTCCATTCGAGCGATTCTTCGTAGGTGGCGACGGACTTGGGAATTTTGCTTTAGATGGTAGAGAAATTATTCAGTTACGTGGCTATCCTAACCAATCCTTGTCTACCTCCGATGGTGGTTCAATTTACAATAAATTCTCACTAGAATTGCGCTATCCAATTACCTTGGGTGCACAAGCAAAAATTTATGCATTGAGCTTTTTAGAAGGTGGGCAATCGGTCAATAGTTTTAGAGATTTTAATCCTTTTGACGTATATCGTTCCGCTGGTGTTGGACTTAGAATATTCATGCCAGCCTTTGGATTATTAGGTATTGATTTTGGTCATGCATTTGACAATTTGCCTGATGGAACTGCTCCTAGAAGATGGGAAACACATTTTATTATTGGACAACAATTTTAAGTTTGGCACGATATTTTCTTTTTGCTGTGTAAGAATTTCATGATGGTGTTAAAATTTTTAAAGATATATTTCGTTACATTTGGATATTAGTGACTCTAAAAACAACGAAACGCTTGTTTGAAAAAGTCTCAAAACAGATATAATCATGATAAAATTTAAAGTTCTTTTTTTACTTACAATTATAGGTCTAATGAGCTTTAGTATAAATGCCCAACGTGGTGTTAGGATAGGCTATATTGATACAGAATATATTTTGCAAAACGTTCCTGAATATCAAGAAGCCGCCACTCAACTAGACAAAAAAGTTCTTCAATGGAAAAGTGAAATTGAGCAAAGGATAAATGTAATTACACAAAAGAAAAAAGAACTTGAAAATGAGAGTGTCTTACTAACTAAGGAATTATATGAAGAACGTATGGAGGACATTTCTTTTGAAGAAGCTGAAGTACTGGATTATCAGCAAAAACGCTTTGGTCCACAGGGTGATATGATCATTCAAAAAAGGCAATTAATTGAACCTATTCAAGACCAAATATTTGCGGCTGTCCAACAAATAGCCGAAACTAAAAAATATGATTTTGTTTTTGATAAGTCTGCTGATGTTGTGATGCTATATTCGGCTGAACGCTATGATATAAGTGAACAAGTTCTTAAAACTATATCAAGAACATCACGCAGAACTCAAGCCAAAAGTAAAAAAGAGCGTAAAGAATTGGAGGATGAAGACGTTGTGCCAATCGTTAGCGAAGAAAAAGATGAGCGCCAAAAAGCATTAGAAGAGCGTAAAGCATCTCGAGAAGCGGAGTTAGAAGCCAAACGCGCTGAACGTGAAAAGGCTTTAGAAGCACGAAGAGCTAGGCAAGACTCTATAAGAGCCGCTAAAAAACGAGAAGCCGATGAAAGACGTCAAAAAGTATTAGACGCAAGAAATAATAAAGGAGAAGAAACGCAAACTGCAGCATCTGGAACTAAAGCTAAAGCAACAGGAACGGAAGCTGATAAGGCAATAAAAAATGAAGGTGCTAAAGTTCAAGCTAAGCCAACGGTTAAAAAAGATTCTACAAGTACTAAAAAGCCTCTGACTTCTGCAGAAATAAAAGCTAAAGATAGAGAGCGTAGAAGAAAGGCTTTAGAAGAAAGAAAACAAAAAATAATAGATCAAAGGAAGAAAGCACGTGAAGAAAGAGAGAAACAACTAAAACGAAGAGATTCTATAGCCAAGGCTAAGAAAAACGAAGGAGAAAACAATTAATAATTTATAACACACAAATACAATTTAGAAAAAATGAAACATTTAAAATCGCTATTATTTGCAGCAGCACTTATTATTGGAGCATCAAGCTTTATGTCGGCTCAAAGTAAAGTTGCACATATTAATAAGGAAGAATTAGTAAAAGCTATGCCTGCCTATGCAGTTGCACAAGCAGAAGTAGAAAAGCTGGGTAAAACATACCAAGCTCAAATCCAGGATTCTTTAAAAGAATTAGACGCTAAATTAAAGCAGTACAATGCTGAAGCTGAAGCTCAGACACAAGAAGAAAACCAAAAACGTATGGAAGAAGTTGAGGGCATGAAACAGAGCTTGGCACAATTTCAACAAAATGCACAGCAAGACATGCAGAAAAAAGAGTTTGATTTGTTAAAACCTATTCTAGAAGATGCCAATGACGCAATTCAAACTGTTGCTAGAGAACAAGGTTTTCAATACGTATTAGATTCTGCAATGTTAATTATGGCTGATGGCAAAGACTTAATGGCCGACGTTAAGGCACACTTAAAAATATAATAAATCAAAAAATAATATTTAATTAAGTCGCTTTTCGCAAAGCGACTTTTTTATTTTTGTTACAATGAGTACGCGTCCTATTGGTATATTTGATTCAGGTGTTGGAGGCACTTCTATTCTTAAAGAAATCCATGCTCTTTTACCAAACGAAAACTGCATTTATTTAGCAGATAGTAAAAATGCACCATATGGTAATAAATCCAAAAACGAAATTATTGATCTCAGCATAAAAAATACTGAATTATTACTAAGTCGTGGATGTAAAATTATTGTCGTGGCATGTAATACTGCCACAACCAATGCAATTGCACATTTAAGAGCAACTTATAAGGTTTCTTTTATTGGAATTGAACCTGCAATTAAACCAGCCGCTCTAAATACTCAAACTAAAACTGTTGGGATTTTAGCTACTAAAGGAACTTTAAGTAGTGAATTATTTCATGAAACTTCTGACTTGTACGCACACAATATTAACGTGATTGAGCAAGATGGCGATGGTATTGTTCCGCTTATTGAATCTGGCAAACTAGATACTAGCGAAATGAAAACACTTTTAGAATCTTATATCAATCCAATGATAGAACGCAATATTGATCATCTTGTCCTCGGTTGTACGCACTATCCTTACCTCATCCCTATTCTAAGAGAAATACTTCCAGAAAACGTAAACATAATAGATTCTGGGTTGGCAGTTGCAAGACAAACGAAAGCAGTTCTTGCTAAAGAAAACAGTCTGAACTCGTCGGATGAAGAAGGTACTGTAGATTTATTTACTAATGGTAATATCGCTATTCTTAATTCTCTTTTAGACCCTAAATTCGGCACTTCTTCTTTAGAATTTTAGTAAGGTTTTTTAATTTCGTTCCACTAATGACACATGACACTTATCTTTGTATATAATGCTCGCTCTGGAAAACGCAATGCCCTCATTGATGCTGGGCATAAATTATTCAGTCCGTCAACCTATCCCTGTAGTTTATGTGCATTGACTTACGATACATTTACAGAAAATACAGTTTGGAAAATGTTTAGAAAACAAAGCAACCATGAAATGCAATTTTTCCATAAAGATGAGTTTGAATCTCAATTTCCAAGTGTGAGACTAATCTATCCTACAGTACTTAAGCTTGAAGGACAACAATTGACTACTGTCTTAACTCCTGAAATACTTAACGAAATAAAGTCTGTTGAAGACCTCATACAAAGCTTAAATACTACGCTTTAAACCAACCCGAATACTTAACATAGTTATTGGCTATGCGATCAATTTCACCAGAAATTAGTTCTGGGCGAATATCCTTTATTTTTTTGGCTGGAGTTCCGGCATAAATACTTCCTGATTCTACACGCGTATTTTTAGTAACAACAGCACCTGCGGCAATAATACTATTGCTCTCAATTACGCAGTCGTCCATGATGATACTTCCCATGCCTATAAGGACATTATCATGAATTGTACAACCATGAACTATAGCATTATGTGCTATTGAAACGTTATTACCAATTGTTGTTGGAGATTTTTGATACGTTGCATGGATAATCGCTCCATCCTGTACATTGACCTTATCACCCATTTTAATAAAATGTACATCTCCTCGAATCACCGCATTAAACCAAATACTACATTGGCTGCCCATTGTAACTTCACCAACAATTGTAGCATTTTCTGCTATAAAACAATCCTCTGGTATTTGAGGATGTATTCCTCTGACTGGTCTTATAATTGGCATAAAAATTATTTAAAATAAGCTAAAAGATCTGCCTTTTTAGATGCTGAAACCGTAATTTGCTTGCCATTACGCAATACTACACTACCTCCTTTACCTTTTACGTACTTCACCACCTCATTTACATTTACTAAATAGCTCTTATGAACACGGGCAAAATTAGCATCTTTTAAACTATCTTCAATATATTTTAAAGTTTTACTGACTAACTTTTTCTTGTTGTTATTAAGAAAGATTTCAGTGTAATTATCATCGGCTTTGCAATACATGATATCTGAAGTTTCTAAAATTTCAAATCCATCTTGTTGAGGAATCGTTATTTTTCCGTTCACCGAATTCGTTTTAGGGACCAGAACTTGATCTTTTAAGGCATCCTCTTTCGATCTAATTTCAGTAACATAATCTACGGCTTTTATAAGGTCATCTATTGAAATTGGTTTCATCAAGTAATAAGAAGCATGGGCATTTAACGCTTCAATGGCATAATGGTTATACGCTGTAACAAATATTGTTTCGAAGTCTATGTCACCCACCTTGTCCAATAAATCAAAAGCATTACCATAAGGCATTTCTACATCGAGAAATACGACATCCAAATCATTATTTCTAATCAAAACTAGGGCCTCTTCAACATTGGCTGCTTCACCAATTATTGATACATTAGGACAATATTTACTCAAGTAGCTTCTTAATATTGCTCTACTTTTTTCTTCGTCTTCTACTAATATGGCTTTTAATTTCATAGCTAATCTTTTTTTAAGGTGACAACAACTTTAGTCCCTGTATCCTCGTCATCCTGATAATCTTCTATAGTAACGTGCACTTTATCTTTATACATTTCATTTAAGATGGCAACACGTTTAGTAATATTGTTCATCCCTTTAGAGTTTTGTTTCTTCTGATTTAATGTTTTAAGAGCCTTTGAACGTTCTCTACCGATACCATCGTCTGTTATAATAATTGCAATCTCATCCTTTGATTTTGAATGTATGTTTATATTAAGTTGTCCTTTTTCAGTTTTATAACGTAATCCATGCCAAACAGCGTTCTCAATGTAAGGTTGCAATAACATTGGTGGAATCTGGAACTCTTCAACATCTATAGTTTCATCTACAGAAATATCATAATCAAACTTATCTGAAAACCTAAAATGTTCTAATTTGGTATATAAATCTAATAACTCTATTTCTTTAGTTAGCGGAATAAAGTCTTCTTCACTATTCTCTAATACAGAACGCATTAAATGTGAAAAGTCAGATAAATACCTGTTCGCCGTTCGCTCATCGTTAGTGGCAATAAAACTATTTACAGAATTTAACGCATTAAAAATGAAGTGTGGATTCATTTGACTGCGCAACGATTTAAGTGCAAGAAGATTATTTGCAAGCCTCTGTTGCTTAATATATTTATACATAAAAAATCCAGTAACCAATAACAACAATAGTCCAGCTATAAATGAATATATTATAATCTGCTGTCCTCGATTACGCTCTTGAGAAAGCGCTATCTTATTGAGATTAAGCTCCCGATCACTTTCCAGAGCAGTAATACGGTTTTGTTGTAAGGCCAAGTTTCGACTAAAAAGAGCAGCTCGTGAAATTTCTTGCTCCTTCCTTGCATAAAGCTCATCTACAATGTTTTCATAGTTTTCAATCATCGCAAGTCCTTTTTCAGTATCACCCTTTCTGATTAGAGCCTCAGATAACTTCCTTGTTGCATTCTTACTAACAATCAAATCCCCTCGTTCATCAGCCTCTTTACGACTCTGTTCAAGGTATAGAATAGCATCATCATTTCGATTTTGGAGAATAAGTGCATTACCTATTTTATAGTTTTGTTTTTGTGAGGTAATTGGGCTTTCATTAGGAATTAAAGAATCCCTTTCTATATCCTCAATATCCTTTAAGGCTTGTTTACGTAATTCTATTTCACTGTCGTAATCCTGATTTTCACTATTAAATTCGGCGACCTTAATTTTTTCTTCAACGGCCCGTTTCTTATTTTCCTTTTCGGCCAAGTCGAGGGAGCTGTCAAAATAACCTTTAGCAGTATCAACTTCTCCTTTTCTATTATAAGCTTGTGCTATTTTAGAATTAAAATCAGTTACCTTAGGTGCAATCAAATGGTCTTTTGCCACCTTCAATCCTTGTTCATAGAAATCTATAGCATCAATAAAATTCTTGAGTTCTAGATTTGCATCGGCAATTCCTTCATAAAAAACAGTTTTTTGATAATTAGAAAGCTGATCTACATCAATTATCTCATAGGTAGATAAACTTTCGTCATAACTACCATTCTTGGTAAAGGCATTAGCTAACTTTAACTTAGCCGATGCTGTTGAAGCGTTTTGAATACTTATTTTAAAAGCAGAAATCGCAAGGTCATATTGTTTCCAATAGATATAAATATCACCTAATAATTCATGAGCTTCTGCACTCTGATTTGAGGATATATTGGCATTAAGTGCATCTCCAACAAACTGAATACTTTTTGAAGCATCCTTCTTAAGATAATTATCTGCCGAATCAATCATCTGATTGAACCGTTTACTTACCGAATTACTTTTATATCGTCCAGAACGCCAAGCATCACCTGAAATAACCTCTATTGTAATACGCTCACCACTTTCTATGGTGTAAAAAATGGTTTCAAAATCATGATGCTTAATAGTTAATTCATCACCTATTTTGGCCTTAATAATAAACTTACCATCTTTATTTGTTGAAGTATAGGTGCCGTTGTTAACCTCAATATCAACCGCTTCAATTGGGATTCTTGATCCTTGAATATAAACGGAGCCTCTAATAGTGAACACTTCATCTTCAGGTTTTACTGCTGCTTCTTTATTCTGAGCATTAGCTACGAATCCAACCAAGAAAACTAAAAATAATAAGGTATGTCTATAATCAATTTTCACACTTTAATGCTTTAATTGGAATAAACTTACACACTTTATTTGGTATCAAAAAATCACCCTCAAGGGTATTGGGGTAATTACATTAACAAAAGAAGGTTTTAACTAACTGAATAGTTGCCTTTACTCATTAAATAGGCTGTTTTACTCATTACGACTTTTTATCACTCATTTTTTAAAGGACCTTTAGGCATTCAGTAATCAAAAAACAACATAAGGAATGAAGAATATACTAAAATCAATAGCGATAATGTTGAGTTGTTCGATCATGCTGGCATGTAATGCCAATAACAACACTAACACTTATGATTTATCCCATAACCAGTTTACTATTACAACTCAACTCAAGGTAAAAAACCCTGAGATTAAAGTGGCACTTTTGCTTGATACGAGTAATAGTATGGACGGATTAATTGATCAGGCGAAAGCACAATTGTGGCAAATAGTAAATGAATTATCTTATGCCAAATGCCAAGAGCAAAGTCCTGACGTAAAAATTGCTTTATATGAATATGGAAATAATAGGCTTAATGCCGAGGAAGGCTACTTAAGGCAGGTTATTGCATTTAGTGATGATCTGGATGAAATTTCAAAATCACTATTTGAACTTACTACAAACGGTGGTGAGGAATACTGTGGTAAAGTTTTACAAACTGCTTTAGATCAATTAGATTGGGGCGAAGATAAGGATGACTTAAAGCTTATATTCATTGCAGGAAATGAACCTTACACACAAGGTGAAGTGAGTTACAAAGATGCTTCTAGATTAGCTCACAAGAATGATATAACTGTAAACACAATTTTTTGTGGCGACTACGATCAAGGCATATCAGGATACTGGAAAGATGGTGCTGACTTAACTCATGGCGATTATATGGCAATTAATCATAATAAAACCACTGTACATATAGCCTCCCCATATGATGATAAAATCCTTCAGCTTAATAAAAAACTAAATAAAACATATGTAGCCTACGGTTATGAAGGGCGGAAAAAAATGGAACTTCAAGAAGTACAAGACTCTAATGCTAGAGGTTATAATAAAGCCAATGCTGTAAGTAGGACCGTAAGTAAAAGTTCTAAGTTTTATAAAAATAGTTCATGGGATTTAGTAGATGCCGAACAAGAGGCGGATTTTTCATATGAGGAATTAAAAAAAGAACAACTCCCAATGGAACTAAAAGACAAATCCGTTGCTGAAATCAAGATTTACGTAGAAAAAAAACGAAAAGAACGCGAACAATTAAAGACCCAAATAAACGAGCTTAACAAACAAAGACGGGATTATATAGCCAATAAAACTACCAAAGATTCCAATGGTTTAGAAAATGCCATGATTAATGCAATCAAAAATCAGGCAAAATTGAAGAATTACAGTTGGAATAGATATTAAAAGAAAAAGGCTTGATTAAAATCAAGCCTTTTTCTTTTAATTTATAGCAGGACAATTACATTCATATTTCTCTCGTCTACAATTAAAGTTGTAGCCGAGTGTTATCTGATGGAAACCACCAGTATTGAAATTTATTGTATTGGCTTGATAAGAATATGTGTACGCAAAAACAAAGTTATTATAGTCTACACCTACAAATGGCGTTATGTATTGTAGTTTTTGACTACTAATACCGTTTCCGTCAACGAACTCAGCACCATCCAGACTTCTTCTATATGACAAGCCTCCCCATACTTTACCAAAATCCATTTCTCGGTAAACCTTTGCATTAATATCTATAGATGATTCTTCAGTAGCATCTCTGTACATGTACATAATTGAGGGTTCGTAACTCCAAGGGCTACCAAACTTATTAAATGTATATCCCATTGATGCTAAATACGTTCTTAAATTATCAAACTCAAAGCCCTGGTCATTAAAATTAATACCTTCGTTGTTTAAGATATTTTTTGCAGTGAAATGCGCGTAGAAATCAACAAAATGATAAGAAAATCCGAAGTCAATATTAAAGTTAGTTGCACTTTGTTCAATACCTGCAATTAACTGATCAAATTCTCCTGGTGCAAGAAAATCACTCTCGTCTAGCTTATATTGCAAAAAACCAGCACTTAATCCAAAAGAGAGCATATTCAAATCTATTTCGTTTCTTGAAAACATAAGATGATACGCAAATGTTGCATAGCCGCCAACAGTCGAATGATATCCGTTAGCATCGTTAAATAAAACACCACCTACTGCAACCGGTGAATCCCCTAATCTACCATTAACACTTAGTGTTTGCAGTGCAGGCGCATCATCAACACCAAACCATTGTTGTCTTGCTGTTAATCTAACTTTAGCACAATTAGCAACACCAGCCATTGAAGGATGAATTAAATAATAATTATCTGTTAAATAATCCGAATAGATAGGAACACCTTCCTGCGCAAAACTAAAATTTGCAATTAAGGCTGTGAATGCTAATAAACAAAACTTTTTTATTTTCATAATTTCTTTTATCGTTTCAGGGTAAAATGGGCTTTAAATTCTTTTCGTTGTCCGTTAAGTGGTTCGTCATAGATTACTGTAAACCAGTAATCACTAGTTGGCATTCTATTGCCATTGAACGTTCCATCCCATCCAGATCCCTCCGGATTGAGCTGCTTTAACAACTTCCCATAACGGTCAAATATATAAATTTTGGCATTACTTCCAATGCCTTCTATATTCCATGTATCATTATTTCCATCACCGTTTGGTGTAAAGTACTTTGGATAGTCTAATACAAACACTGATACTGTTGTTAGTCCACAACCTATCTTGTCTCTGGCGGTGATAATATGATCCCCTTGTGACACATCATCAAACAAGCCACTATCCTGCCACGGCCCTCCATCTAAACTATACTCATAATCTCCGATTCCTGTAGCCACTGCTTCTATAACGTTATTATTTCCAAAAGCTTGTGTCAACACTTCTGCCGTTAAACTCGGTGGTGCACTCTCTATAACTTCTGTCGTATCCATATTTACACAACTCGTCTGTGTCGATGTACTAATATCCGTTACTATAACACTATAAGTTCCGCCTTGTGTTGGTATTAATGATGAGCCAGTCTCTGTTGCTAAGACCGCACCGTTATAACTCCACTCAAATGTATAACCCGTATCGGATAGCCCCGTATCTAATACCGGAACCTCTAACACCTCTGTTCCATTTGTATCAATACAAAGGATATAACTATCCGCTAAATCAAAGTTTGGTAATGGATTTACCTGTAGCGTTAATGGTGCTACTGCAAAACATATGGACCCATCCTGTTGATTATCAAACACCCCATCGTTGTTTAAATCTACAGGATCTCCTATACCATCACCATCTACATCTACAAACTCAAACAAGCCATCGGCATTACCATCTATACCATCTGATAGTCCATCACCATCCACATCAATCAAGTCAAAGACTCCATCCCCATCTGTATCATAAGTATCTATAGTGCCATCACCATCTAAGTCTAAGCCTGCGCTTAATGCTCCTAGATCTAATGCGATTGGAATAACCGTTAAGGTATTGTTATCTACACGTGCATAAATCACCTGTGGGTTGACAACATTCTCATATAGGTTTGGTAGTGGGTTAACATTTAGTGTCGCATCAACCTCACTAGCATAATAGGTTACAATGTAGTTCCCCGGATCCTGTCCGTCGAGTACCTGAGTATCCTGAGTTGATAAATCAAACTGAACACTATCATTACTTGCATCACCATCGGTTTCCATATTGTCATCACACTCTTCGTAAACAATAGCTGTCATATCTGGATTTGCCTGAGCGGCCTCATCGACCTGAAGATTGAATCGTTGCGTACTGATAGAACATCCTGTAACATTATCTGTGATCGTTACAAAGATCTCTTGTGGGTTACTAATATTCGTATATGGACTTATCAAGGCATTCATTCCTGATTCAGCATCTGCTATATTTTCATGGTAAGTCACGATGTAACGTGTTGGGTCTTGTCCGTTTAATACTTCTGCATCTTTAGCTGTCAGATCAAAACTATCAAAACCATCCGTGTTAAGCTCACATTGAATAATGTCTGTCACTGCAACTACATCTGGTAGTGGGTTTACGCGTATAATAAACTGCACTAAGGTATAACAGCCTGTAGCATCATTGGTTACACGTACATGAATCGTTTGTTCTGGTATATCAATGTTTGTGTTTGTATACGCTGTTGGATCTGCTATCGCATTCTCACCTGTATAAGCATCGTCTAATGTCTCATGGTAAGTGGCTGTAACTCCAGCCTCGCCATTGATTAATAGAACCTCATTCTCTGTTAAATCAAAGGCCTCTACACCATCTCGTGTGTTTACATCATAACATA